>JAHWIT010000045.1 GCA_019322455.1 Candidatus Woesearchaeota archaeon | reverse complement strand
TGGAGTACTGCACTACGCGGGAAACATGGTAAGCTGCTCTTTTTATTTAATTCTTTACAAATACAACAACTTTAAAAAAAACTTCTTTTTTTATTAGAATATGATTGAATTTGAAGGATTTATAAGAAATGAAGGAGGATTAACTAGTCTAATTGGTGGAGTATTAGGACTTACACAAGTGAATTCTGAATCTGATTTAGAAAGAGATGAAAGAAAATTTGAAAGAAGAGGTTCAGTTCATCTGAAAGTCTATACTGATGAAAATAGTTATGGAGGTTATAAAGATGAAGATATGCAAACATTACAGGAAGTTGTTAAAAATTTAGGAGCAAACACTGGTAAGTTTGAATATACTCAATTTGGGCCATTTAGTACTAAAACAAGAGAGGGAATTTGCTCTATAGATTTATATTGGGTTAAACCTTATTATTAAAGATTATTTTAATTCTAAAATAACTGATTTTTCTTTTGGAATGACTTCTTTTATTAATTTATGTCCTTTGAGTTTTTCTTTGATCTCTTTCCAATCATGTTTTTTTGAGATTTGTTTTAATTCTTCTAGAATTTCTTTAACTAATTTGTAATTTTTATATAATAATTCTGCTTTTTCTTTGTTTAATTGTTCTTGCTGTTTTAGTTCTTCTAGATGTTGAATTTGCTTTTCAATTATTTCTTTTGTTTTGTTAATTTGTTTTTGATATTTTAGTTGTTCTAATGGAATTGACTGTGAGAAGAATTCTTCTAAAGCAGAAGAAAGGTTTTCAAATGCTTTTTGTTTTTGGGTTTTATATAAACTTAATTTAAATGGAGTTATATCTTTTATTAAATTATTTTCATAGATTATTAAAGATTCTGGTTTTTTGTTTTTTATTTCTTTTAAGGAGGTGAATAAAGCAGAGATTTCTTTATCATTTAACTCAGATGGCTTGCTGTTTTTGTTGATTTTTGACAATAAACAAATTTCTTCTGAATAAACTCCTCCTAGACCTAAGTCAATTGCTAAAGATTTTACTATAGACTCTTTTGTTGTGGTTGCAATCAGTTTTTTAATATCTGTTTGAGTTAATTCTAAAAAATTAAATTCTTTTTTTGGATAGATATAATTTTCTTTTGGCTTTATTGTCCTTGTGCTGTATTTTTGATATTCAACAGCTGATAATATTTTATTTTGTTTAAGAAGAAGAATATTTCCTTTGCTGAACATTTCAAAGATTAAAGAAAAGGTTTCTTGTTTTGTCTGGAATTTGAATTCAATAATTCTTTCAAAATCTAATTGATTTATTTCAATTAATCTTGAGTTTGTTAGTTTTTTTCTTAAATACATACAGAAATCAGAAGGTTCTTGAGAAGGTGATTTAAATGAGGTTAAATAAAGATAATTTCCTGCATTAATCAATAATTGCTGTTTTCCTTTTCCTGAAACAAATAATTGAAGAATTAATTCTTTTTTTGATGGATGATATATTTTGTCTATTCTTGAGTTGATTAAGAATTTTAGTTCTTTGATTAAGTAATGCAAATCTAATGCTGAGAGTTGGGTTTTCATTTTATTTTGTTGATTAATTTATTAATATTAATACTTTTTGTTGTATCTATAATTAAGATTTTATGTCCTGCTTCTTTTGCTTCATTTAGGCAAATATCAAATATTTCACAATCTAAATTTTCTCTTATTTTTTCTTTGTTGTATTTTTTCTTTTTTAGTCTTTTTTCTAGTGTTTTGAGGCTGCATTTTGTTATAATACATAAATCAATATATTTTTTTGGAAGATAATGAGAAAGATGAGAATCAATTATTAGATTTTTTGATTGTTTGATAAACTTTATTAAGATTGGATTTAGTTTTTTAATATCAATGATGTATGTTTTTCTTTTTTTGTCATAGCTTTCTTTTAGTTTATTTTTTGTGATGACTTTTTTTACATCAATATACTTATAATTAAGTTTTTTAGCTAATTTTTTAGATAAAGTTGTTTTTCCTGTTCCTGGTGTTCCGCTGACTGTTATTATCATTTTATTGTTGAAAAGAATAGAAAGGTTAAAAAGATTACTTTTTCTTTTTTGATTTAGCAGATTTTGCTTTTAGTTTTCTCATATGAGCCATATAAGAGATTCTATGGAAGATATGTTTTCTTGTTATTTTTTGAGAGATCCAAATTAAAGCAAATAAAATTACTGAATAGGAAAGAAGGGTATAGAAATCATTTGCTAAAGCATTGAATTTAGTTTGAAATAGAATAGACTTTCTTAATAGATTTTCTCCAATAACAAATGGGTTAAAT
>JAHWIT010000008.1 GCA_019322455.1 Candidatus Woesearchaeota archaeon | reverse complement strand
TTTATAAACCTTTTATTTTTGCTAAAAATTGGCTATTTTAGGGCTTAAAAACCATAATATATAAAAATGCAAGCATTTTTAAAATTTTGGAAAAAAAACTTTGTTTTTCCAAAACCTTATAAAAATTTTCAATTTTTAATAGTTTCGAAATTGCTTCGCAATTCCAAAACCTTTTTAAATAAATTACTATAAACTGGAAATAGAGAATTGTGGGGTGAAAATATGTCAGATAAGGTACAACCTATATTTATTTTACCTGAAGATACTCAAAGAGCTACTGGAAAGAATGCTCAAAGAACTAATATAACTGCTGCTAAAATGGTGGCAGAGACTGTTAGGACAACTTTAGGGCCTAAAGGAATGGATAAGATGATTGTTGACAGTATTGGGGATGTTACTGTAACAAATGATGGTGTTACAATATTAGATGAGATGCAGATAGAGCATCCTTCTGCTAAAATGATAGTAGAGGTTGCTAAAACACAAGAGGATGAGGTTGGAGACGGCACTACAACTGCTGTTGTTTTAGCTGGAGAGTTATTGAAGAGTGCAGAGAGTTTACTGGACCAAGATGTTCATCCAACTGTTGTTGCTAAAGGTTATAGATTAGCTGCTGAGAAAGCGCAGGAAATCCTTGATTCAATTGCAGAAAAGGTAAGTGAAAAGGATACTGATATCTTAAAAAAAATAGCTCAAACAGCAATGACTGGAAAGGGAGCAGAAGTTGCAAAAGAGGTATTAGCTGATTTGACTGTCAAGGCAATTAAATCAATTACTGATAAAGATGGAGATAAGGTAATGATTGATAAAGGAAATATAAAAATAGAAAAGAAGGTTGGCGCAGGGGTAGAAGATAGTGAATTAGTAGAAGGAATGATTATTGATAAAGAAAGAGTACATCCAGGAATGTCAAGAATTGTTAAAAATGCAAAGATTATATTGATTGATTCTGCTTTAGAGATAAAGAATACTGAGATTGACGCTAAGATACAGATAACAAGCCCTAATCAGATGCAGGCATTTATGGCTCAAGAAGAGAAGATGCTGAATGATATGGTTGAGAAGGTAGCTGAATCTGGAGCTAATGTTGTATTCTGCCAGAAAGGAATTGATGATATGGCACAACATTTCTTGGCTAAAAAAGGAATTTTTGCAGCTAGAAGGGTAAAACAATCAGATATGGCTGGATTAGCAAGAGCAACAGGAGCAAAGATTGTAACTAAATTAGATGATGCTAGTGAAAGTGATTTGGGATTTGCAGGAGTAGTAAGAGAAGTTAAAGTAGGAGACGAAGAAATGACTTATGTTGAGGAGTGCAAGAATCCAAAATCTGTTACTCTGTTAGTAAGAGGAGGAACAGAGCATGTTGTTGATGAGATTAAGAGGGCTGTAGAGGATGCTGTTGGAGATGTAGCAGCTGCTTTGAAGATTGGAAAGGTTGTAGCTGGTGCTGGAGCACCTGAAATGGAGTTAAGCAAAGGGTTGAAGAAGTTTGCAAATTCATTATCTGGAAGAGAGCAGTTAGCTGTTCAGAAGTTTGCAGAAGCTGTTGAGATAATTCCAAGAACATTAGCTGAGAATGCTGGATTAGATCCAATTGATGTTCTTACTGAATTAAAGGCAGCGCATGATAAGAAACAGAAATGGGCTGGTATAAATGTGTTTACAGGCAGGATTGTTGATTCATGGAAACAAGGTGTAATAGAGCCATTGAAGATTAAGACGCAAGCAGTAAAATCAGCATCAGAAGTAGCAAATATGATTTTGAGGATTGATGATGTGATTGCTGGCGGTAGTAAATCTGGCGGTGGAATGCCTCCAATGCCTCCTGGCGGGATGGGAATGCCTCCTGGCGGTATGGGAGAATACTAAAGTAAATGTTTAAAAAAAGAGGGAGAGTGCCAACTGAAAGAGAAATAACTGATTTAGCTAATGAATTAGCAAAAACATTTTCTAGTATTTCTTATGAAGATCATGAGGATATAGTAAGAATAGTGCTAAATAATTATCTTGGGCCAGAACGAATATGGGAGTGGTATGAAGATATGGCTGAACAAGAGAGATTGACTCCAGAATTTATTAAAGAGAAAAAGGAGGATGACAGTTATTGGTATACTATAGCTCATGATTTTAGAAGAAGAGACGAGGATGAAACATCCTTATTTAGAAATATTTAATTTTCTTTGTTTTTAAAGTCAAATAGAAATATTTATAAATGTAATAGTATACCAGTAATAAATAGTTTTTAAAAGGGTGGTAGAATGTCTAATAAAGAAGCTGAGTTACCTCATGATACTATAAAAAGGGTTCAGAAAGGGCTTGAGACACTGAAGAAAAAGGCTGAAAAGCAAAAATCTATTTCTTCTTATACTTTTTTAAAATCTGTTGGAGATCTTAATAAGAATCTAAATTCCTTATCTAGTTTATTCCAGGAAGCTGCAAAGGATATAAAAGAAGAAGAGGAAGTAACTGTTGGAATAAAAGAAAAGATTGATGCGCTTGAAAATGAAAATAGAAAGATTGCTCAAGGAATTTTGGCTATTGCTGATATGATTAAAGAGTTGGAGGATAAACTAGAGAAGCCTAGAGCTCCTCCAATGTTTATGAGAGGCAAGAGGCCTATGCCTTCTAGACCTATGCCACCAAGGATGCCTGGACCAATGCCTCCAAAAAGACATATTTTAACACAACCGCCTGTACTTCCTAAGAGAATGCAGCCTGGACCAATGCCACCAAGGATGCCTGGTGCTGCAATGCCTCCTCCAAGACCTGCTGTTCCTAAAGAAATGCCTACACCCAAACCAGTTCTGCCATCACCGCCTGGAGCAATGCCTCCAGGTATGGCACCATGGGAAAGACCTATGGCTCCAAAGCCGCCTGAATTTCCGCCAGGTATGCCTGAGATGCCTATTCCTGAGGGGTTGCCTCCTCTGCCTACTACAGCAAAGAAAAAGGGATTTTTTGCTAAATTGTTTGGAAGATAAGAATGAAAGTTTCTGCTAAGCGTATTGCAAAACATGTAATTAAGACAGCTAGGAAACCAAAAGTTAGTTCTGAAGAAGCTGAAGTCAAAGATGTTTTGGAAGATATGAGAAAAAGATTAGAAAGAAAGGAGCTAGACAGCACCAGCATGATTTCTAATCAATTAAAGAGTTTTGAAAAGGAGAGGGAAGAGGATGTAGAGCAGAGTCAAAAGAAGATTAATGATGTTTACAGGTTAATGAATACTATAAATGAGAAATTGAATAGGTTAATTGAGATTAAAACAGAAAGAGAGAGAAGGGTGAAAGAGCTTGAGCAGAAGGTAAGAACTAAATCTGATACTGGACAACAAGAGATTTTGCGGATGGAGGATAGGTTAAATAATATGGAATTAAGGTTTAGAAAGATTAGACATCAAAGAAGATACAGTCCAGCACAATTAGAAAGAATAAGAAGAGCTCTTTATTCTTTTAAAAGAAGGATTGAAGAAAAAAAGAGAGGTGTATCAGCTGAGGTAGAAGAGCCTTCTGAAGAGCTTTTGTTTCCAGAGATGCCTTCAGAGCCTTCGGAGAAAATCAGACATACAATGAAATTTGAGATACCTGCTCCTAAAAAATCAGTTCCTGCTGAAGAGATTAAACCAGAGCTTCCTTCTTTGCCTAGTCTTGGAGAGATGTCTAAAGCTGTTGAAGGAAAAGAACCTGAGATTCCTAAAGTACCTGAATTTGAATTACCTCCTTTGCCAAAGCCTAAAAAAACATTTTGGCAGAAATTAGATATTATGCTTTTTGGAAAGCCTAAAAGAAGATTTTGAATTATTTTAACTCCAATATTTTTCTAATACAACTAATTATAAGGAAAACTATTGGAGTTTGGTGAATGCGCGCTTTTTCGCAAAATGGCTTTTAGAGAGCGAAAAAGCGCGAGTGAGCACATGCACAAAATTCGACTATTAGTTTTTGTCGAATTTTGGGCAAAAGATTTAAATAAATTGAGTGTATATTTGTATTGGGGTGATTTTTAATGCCTGAGAAAAAGGTAATTGGAAAGGTTAAGCATTTTTATGACAAAATAAGTGTAGCTATTATTGAATTAAATGATAAGCTTAAGATAGGTGATAAGATAAGCATAGAAGGCCATGATAATGTTGTTGAGCAGGTTGTTGACAGCATGCAGATTGAGCATGAGAAGATTGAAAAAGCAAAGGCTGGAGATGCTGTTGGGCTGAAGACAACTGGTGCTGTTAAAGAGAATGATAAAGTGTTTAAGGTTTTGGAGTAGATTGATTATTTTTTCGTTCTTCTTTAGTTCTTATTATTTTATTTACTAGATCACTTGTTAAGGTTCCAGCAACAAATCCTGTTACTCCTCCTACAAATCCTGCACCAATTGCTAGTAAGGTGTCTAATGAAACTCTTGCCAAAGTAGAATAACTATTAGTTAATTGTTCTCCTCCAAATATTCCTGCTGCAACTCCTGCAACTATCCCGATGTAAGCTCCTTTTCTAGAATATTCTATAAATCTTTGCAGTGGTTCGTAGTCATCCATAGTTAGTTGTTCAAAAGTAAGAATTATAAAAAGCTGGTGGATTTATTCAAAATAATTTATTGGATAAGAATTTTTACATGAAGAATTACGGTTTGTTCTTAGATTTGATATAAAATATTGAGGGTTTATATCCATTTTTTCTGCAAGCTCTTTTATCTGCTTTTCTATTGAACTTAAGTTTTCAGGAGAAGCTGCACGATAATCTCTGCAAAGTCTATCCAATTTTGCATCTACTGCATATTTTTGCTGCGGCATTTTAACCAGCTTTGATGTTTTGAGGTTATTTATAAATATTTCTTTTCTAGAGTATATAGAATCTAAATTATAATTTCTCTAAGCTTAACAATACATTCACCTAAAATATCAAGATTGATTTCTTCATTTTCTAATTTATTAGTTGCATAAGATAAACTAGTTAATTGCTGTTCTGAATAATTAATTGGATTTTTTGTATTCAATACAGTTACAATATATCTTCCTAAATCTCTGTTATTTGATTGTTCTATTCTAGGACAAAATAAAACTAAAAATCGTTTAAATGACTCCATTTCACCAAGATATTTAGCTATTTCCTCTTCATCTTTAGTTTTTTTATATCTACTATAATACTCTAAAGCGCTGTTTATTATTTCTGACAGGCTTCTTTTATCGTTTTGAATAGATTTAAACCTTTTTTCTAATTCTTGAAAGTATGATGTACGCTGGTTTTCTAGATTTTTTATAAGGGCATCATAACCATTATCAAGGTTTAAGCTTTCTAACAAAACCTTTATCTCATCTGATAATACTTCAGTTTGTCTTGTATATTGTGTTGTAGTATAATCTGCACATTTCTTTCTCAATAAATCAATTAATGAGCTGTCTCTTTGTCTTCTTGTTCTATTATGTATTTCTAGTGGTAATATCATTTTAATCGGCTCTTTGGATTTGTGATATATCTTTTCTGCATTTTTTTAAATCAGAGTCTGTAATTGACTGCTGTTCTAATAGATTTATTACTCTTTGTATATAATTAAAATGTTTTCTTGTATATTCTTCTAAACAATCTTTTGTTATATCTAAAAGTCCAAGAACAAACTCTGCAAGCTCTATTTTTTCTAATTGAGCATATTCTGTTCTAGCTATATCTAGATGTTCTCTTAATGTGAACATATTAGATAAGTATGCAAATCTTTCTCCTTGATTTTGATTACGCTGATATCTTTTATAATGCTTCATAGCATTGTCTAGTATTTGAGACAGGCTTCTTTGATCCATCTTAACCATTTTAATGTATTCTGCAAGTCCTGGTTGTTGTTGTAGGTATTCTTTTGGGGTCATTTTTATAATTTCTTAATAAATGCTCTTGTACCATCTGACACAACATGCAAATCCATATATTGGTCTTCTCCTGTTTCTCTTGCTTTTTCGTATAACTGTCTGTAATTACAATCTCTAAATATATCTTCATGCATTAATAATGATACTTCAGGCTTAAATGTTTGAGATCGGGGATAGTGATGAGCAATTAATTTTCTAATTGAAAAATCAAAATTACCTTCTGTAATTATCTGTATTTTTCTTTTTTTTGTCATTAATTCAACAAAAACCCCGTAATAATGATTATCAAAAGAGCCGTCTTCTTTTTCAAGTAACTTTACTTCATATTTATCTTTATCAACTCTATGAACCATTCCTCCATATATCAAAGTAACTTTATAATCAGCTCCTTCAGGCAAAGTTGCTCCTCTTACAAACCATGGTTCTATTTCATCTTTTTCAGGCTCTCTTTCTAATTTAAATGTTGTTGGCTTGAAATCCCTTGTCCTATGGTACTGTAGAAAATAATTTCTACCATTTTCAGCTGTCTGGAATTCCATTATTGGGCAAT
Organism: Candidatus Woesearchaeota archaeon; assembly: GCA_019322455.1. Classification (GTDB taxonomy): domain Archaea; phylum Nanobdellota; class Nanobdellia; order Woesearchaeales; family WJKL01; genus JAHWIB01. Next base: position 372 of record JAHWIT010000008.1, on the reverse strand, counting down.
GGTTTGCATCAAATCTATTAAGATGCCTGATATTTTCATATAGTTCAACTAAATCAGCTAAACTATTCTGCAATTCTTGCGGAAGAGGTGTGGCCAAGCTTTTAGCTGGTTTTCCGTCTTCAAAAATACTGTAATTAACTACAAAAGGATATTCTCCACGAAAAGACATTATATGATATCTGCCTTTAACAGCAGAATCAGCAATAACAGTCCTGTTAACACCAGGTATTACTTCCCAAAATGAAAATGAAATTTCATCTTTGAATTTGTCTTTGTCTAAATTTAGAAGTTTGCAATATCTCCAAGGTTCTATTTTATTTTCATCTTCTAAGATTTTTTCTTTAATTTCATCATAATCTGTTATTCCTTGAA
>JAHWIT010000044.1 GCA_019322455.1 Candidatus Woesearchaeota archaeon | reverse complement strand
TCTAAAGTGTCACGAGTACTTATTCCATTAAAAACAGGATTTATCTTTTCTATAATAGGATCCATTCCCATACAAACAATACTGTTGTTAGAATAAGTTGCATCTCTTAATTGATCAGCAAATGTCATTTTATCACCCCAAAATTTATTGCTAATACTAAGAAAAGAAAAGGATTTATATCAGCAGAATTTAATAAAAATTTTTATTTTACGGTAGTAAACCTATTTTTTGCAGTTCCTGAAACCCTTCAGGGTCTATGTTTCCATATATCTCTTCTATTTTCCCAACATTAGAAGGTATACCAAATCTAAATGCTAATGTTGAGATACATTTACTAATTTCTTTCCGTGTTCTAACTTCAGAAGAATCTATCTTATCTTTCAAAGAATTAGCTGCTATAAAAGTTTTAATTTCATTAGGTATGAAAAACTTGTAACAGTCAATAAAATCTTCTATAGAAAGTTTCATTTCATCTGATATCTGATAAAGATCTTTTCCAGGCTTTCCTCCCGTAGGAAACAATCTTTCTAGAACATAAAAATCTGGATCCTCTTCAGGCAGTATTAGTTGATGAGCTTCTGCATTCTTAATATATTTTCTAACCAACCATTGTGGAGGATTATAACCTAATTTTTTTGATTGTTCTTTAACATCAACTATTAGATACCTGGGATTAAATGGTTTGTATTTATCTCCTCTAAGTCTTCTTAAGACCCCTTTAAAATCTCTGTATTTGAATTCTTGTTTTTCCATGTTAAACTTTCAATAGAAAACCTTATAAATCTTTATAAATTCTGCTAATATAACAAACCTAATATCATTAAAGCCCCCAAAATAATCAAAAGTATTCCAGCTATTAAATGCAAATACCTGATGTTTTTCTCTCTCCAGCCACCGGCACTTTCAACAGTTGCAAATCCTCCATAAACAATTATAGTCATAATTGCCATTGGAAGAATGAATATCAAATTATAATATGCTAGCCACGGAATTATAGAAATCCATTCTAATTCTTGTAATATTCCACCAGCAATTATATACGGTCCTATTGTGCATGGCAATAAAAATAATGTTAAGAAGATTCCAATAAGAAATGCTCCTTTTGGATCAGTAATTGTATGTGATACTCTTCCTAATTTAGGTCTCCAGCTTCTAGGAATTTCTAAAGGAGCTTTACTTCCAGGTTTTAAAAAATCTTTAATGTTCCATAATCCTAAAACTATTGCAAATACTCCTATGATATGGTAAAGAAAAACTTTAATACCACTTAAGAATTCTGTTACAGTTTTAAAAACTTGTATTATTATTAAACCATAGAAAAAATAAGTTATATACACTGCTAGTGTGAATGCAAATCCTGCCCATAGCACCTTTCTCTTATTTTTAGAATGTCTTACAAAGATAGAAGTTAAAATAATTACTAAAATTGCTAATACACATGGGTTAACAGCATCTGCAGCTGCAAGCCCTGTAATTACTGGTATTGTTAAATCAGCCATTATGAAATCCCTTGCACTATGTTTTTGTAATCTTCTTTTGGCAGGACACCAACATAAACTTTACAGTCTGCTAATAATGTTGGAACATATTGAGAAATAATTCCTATTTCTAATAATCTTTGAACATCCTCACTTTCTGAAAGGTCTAAATATTCAAATTTTAAATCTAAATCTCTTTCAACTTCCTCTAATCTAGGAATAGCAATAGAACATGCAGGACAACCCTGTTTATAAATCATTATTACCTTGTTTTTAATGCCTCTCTGTATGCAGACATCATCAGGAATTATGTCACCATTCTTAACAGTTATTATCTGGGTTTGATTGTCTGTTATATTGCCATCGATAGGTGTTAATAATGTTAAATAAAGTAGTGTTGTAGAAATTATAATAACAAATACTAAAATAACCATAATTGCTAAAAGGAGTTGCCACCTTTTCATATTATATCACTAATTTATTCTCTCAATGCTACTATAAATATTTTATTTATATTGCTTATAATAATAAATAATGGACGTACTAGCTTTAATACTGGGAAGTACACTTTTGATAAGCATTATCTCATTTGTAG
>JAHWIT010000043.1 GCA_019322455.1 Candidatus Woesearchaeota archaeon | reverse complement strand
GAATAGTAATTATGAATTGTTTGGAAAGAAGATTATTGAAATTAGTAAAGAATTAGGCAGAAGAATATGTTTAATCTGCTCTAGTGATTTTACTCATTTTGGAATTAATTATGCTTTTATGCCATTTAGTGATAATATAAAAGAGAATTTAGAAAAATTAGATAAAGGAGCTATTGAGTTTATTAAAAAATTAGATGCATGGAGTTTTATGAATTATATTGATGAAACAGGAGCTACAATATGCGGCAGAGATGCAATTGCAACTATGATATCTGCTTGCAAGGAATTAAAAGTAGAGAAAGTAAGATTGTTGAAGTATTATACAAGTGGAGATATTGTTGGAGATTATAGTAATGCTGTTGGCTATGCTAGTATTGTTATTGAATAGTTTCTAGATATCTATTAATTCCTTCTATTTGTCTTAGTTTTGTTTTAAATAAAAATTCTCTAAATCTGTTATCAATTTTAACTCCAAATTGTTTTAGTTTTGAAGATAATTTTGAATAAAGTTGTTTTCCTTTTTTATCTAAGTCTGTTAGAATAATACATTCTTTTTTTGTTTCTATTATATCTTCAATTATTTTATATAATGGTTTTTTTAATGTTATGATGTTTTTAATTCCTAAAGATTCTAATGCTTTTTTATCTTTTATTCCTTCTACTAAAACTATTTTTTCTTTTGAAGTTTTTCTAAATTTTTTAATGAATTCTTCAAATTCTTTTTTTGTTTGCATAATTTTATATATTGGAATGTAAATATAAATATTTATGGATTATAAGATATGCAAAGATATGTGGAGCAAAGCAAGAGGATTAATGTTTTCTAGAAAAAAGAATTTAGTGTTTATTTTTGATAAAGAAAAACGAATTAGTTTGCATATGTTTTTTGTATTTTTTCCAATTGATGTTTTGTTTTTGGATAAAGATAAAAGAATTGTTGAGATTAAGAGGAATTTTAGGCCTTTTAGTTTTTATACTTCAAAGAATAAAGCAAGGTATGTTGTTGAATTAGTTGAAGAGAATAATTATAAAATTGGGGATAAAGTAAAGTTTTAGATTTGTCTTTTTTTCTTTTTTGGTTTATTATTAAATATATTATATTTTTTAAGAATCATTGTTCCTAATAGAATCATAAAAAAAACAGCTGCTATTGTAATTGGCCTTTTTTCTTTAATTAATTTGTTAATTTCTATGAATGATCCTGTTACTCCTAATAGTCCACCTTCTGTTTTTGATGCTCCTTTTTTTGATTTATCTTTATATTTGCATTTTTTAATTAGTTTAGGTATTTTATCTGTTGTTCCACAATTATTAAGATCTATGCATGTTCTTTCTTGCTGTCCTGATTCATTGCATTCACTCCAAGGATCACATAACCAATCTTCTTTGCATTTACATTTTTTTTCTGTTGGAGGCATTTCTGTATTATTATTGCAGTTATTTAAATCAGTACATATTCTTGTTTGAGTTTGGTTAATACATTCTCCCCATTTTCCACATTCCCATTCAGGAATACAATCTTTTCCATTGCCACCACCACCACCTCCAGAAGAACAGCTTTGGATTTCTGATGGTTTGTTAGATTCAGTGCCACATTCATTCAAATCAGTGCATGTTCTTGTTTGAGTTCCTGCTAAACAGTTAGTCCATGAACTACAAGACCAGGATTCAACACATGTATTAACTGTTATTGTAATTATTTGAGATAAAATATTATTTGAGGTGTCATTGACAGATATGTTTAAGGAATAGATTCCAGGTGATAAGAAGTTTGGATTAGTTAATACTCCTGTTGTAGAATCAATTGTAAAATTAGAAGTATCATTAATAAAGTATATACTTATTCCAGCTAAGTCAGAGGCAGCTATATTATAATTAAGATTTTCTCTGTAAGCTAGTGTTTGGTTTGCTGGAGTTTGAACCCAAACTGGTGGAGTAGTATCTTGTACAGTAATTGTTATTGTTGTGCTATTAGTATGGTTAAAAGGATCTGTTGCATTTATCTGTAAATGATGGGTTCCTAATGCAATTACTGCAGTATTTGTTATAAGACCATTTGCATCTACTGCAAAGTTTGCTGTATCATTAACTGAATAAGTTACTGACTGCAAGTCTGAGGCATTAACATCGTATGAAAATGCTGAACCATACTCAATTGTATGATTTATTGGATTTGAATCCCAGGTTGGGGCGCTAACATCAATGTTTATGTCAGCAACGCCTGCTATATCTAAATCAATTGGATTTGATGCATTTTCTGCATAAACATAGATTATATTGCTTCCTTCATTAAGATAGGTGCTATTTAATATTAAACTTCCTTGAATATTATTATTGTATAGTGTTGTAATAATTGCATATGAATCTGTGCTAAATGTGACATCTGCGTAATCATTTGTTGTAGCACTTAATATAATTCCATAAGTATTATACCATCCTGAAGTTGGAGCAACAATGTTGACATTGATATCTGCATTTACAATCTTTGTTAATAATAAGAAGATTGTTATAAATAAGAATTCTAGTTTACTATGTTTCATCTTTGTTCTTTTGGATTTTCAAATTTGAATAAATATATGTAATTTTACTTTTTCAATATATGTAAACATTTTGTCTGTATAATATATATTAATATGTATATAAATATGCACGGAATATAAAGTATGGAAAAAATTGTTGAGATTACTTAGAATAAAAAAAGATTATAAGATAGAAGAAAAAATTTATTTTTTAAACACAGATTTTTTTCTAAATATAAAATATATTACTCCAAAGATTGCTGCAAGTACAATTATGACTACTAGTACATTCAATATTTTTCCAAATGTAGAGATTTCTGGCGCTGTAGTTGGCTCTGTTTTTGCAGTAGTTACTTTTTCTTCTGGTTCTTCTGCGATTGGTTCTGGTTCTCTTTCTTCTATTGTTGCAATTGGTTTTTTCTCTTCGTCTTCAGCTTTTAATATTGATTCTGGAACTTCTTCTTTTATTAATTGGAAAGTTATCTTTGCTGAGGATGTGAATATCTCTTCTAAAGTTATAGTTATATCAAATATGCCATCATCGTTTATATCTACTTTTGCTGTCTTGCCGTAATATAAATCTACATTGATAGGACCTAATGACCTAACTGTTATAGTTACATGATCTTGATATATTCTGTTAATTTGTGCAGTATGTATCTCATTATCTACTGTGAATAAAGCTTTATCAGTCATCTTTAATGTTACTGTTTTTGGAGTTGTTCCAATTGTTGTTTTTGTAACTATTGTTCCAGTTGTTGTTCTACTACTACCGGTTGTTGTGGTTGTTGTAGTTGTGGCTGCTGAGGTTGTAAAATTATTTGGGCCACTTGTATTGCAATTTCCAGATGCATCACAACTAGTTACATTGTAATAATAAGCAGTGCTTGCACTTAAAGAAGTTAAACTTATACTGTGACTTGTTGTAGTAGTAGCATCACCTGATGAGCTGTTAAGGTTGCTGCTATTTGTTCCATAAGCAACACTAGAATTAGCTGCTTCATTAGTTATCCATGTTATAGTAGCTCCTGAAGAGGTTATTGAAGAGTTTGTTATACTGCTTATTACAGGAGCACCTGAATCTACCTTTAATGTGTAATTACTAGTAAACCAATCAGTATTTCCTGCTGAATCATTACATAACACATTCCAAAGATATGTTCCATCTGATGAAAAGGTTATTGAAGTAAAATTAGTATCTTCATTTGAAGTTACTGAACTATTTGTTACATTAGCAGCCCATCCAGATGCGTTATGGTAAAGGACACAAGTATCTAGATTATTGTCTGTTACATTAAAGCCAAATATAACTGTTCTTGATGTTGTCCACGTATCATCATCATAGTTATTTAGAGAATTTACAGTTATAGCACTAGTATCTACATTTATTGTATAATTAGTTCCATTAAATACTGCATTGCCTGCACTGTCATTACATTGTACATTCCATATATATGTTCCATCTGATAAGGATAAAGTGTTGTTTACTTGATTTCCTGAGTTTAAAGAGGAATTTGTTATATTAGCTACCCAAGATCCTGTTGAGTTTGTATATAATATACATGAATCTATATTTGTATCTGTTGGGGTGTATTGGAATATTACAGAACCATCACTGTCCCATGTATTATCTCCAGGAGCATCTAAACTTATTGTTGGGTTTGTGCTATCTATCTTTAGTGTATAATTATTAGTAAACCAATCAGTATTTCCTGCACTATCATTACATAGAACATTCCATAGATAATGACCATCTGATGAAAAAGTTATTGCAGTAAAGTCAATATCTGTATTATTTGTATAAGAAGCTGTTACATTTGCAACAAAGGTTCCGGATGCATTATGATATAAGACACATGTATCTGGATTATTATCTGTTGTATTAAATCCAAATGTAATGTTAGTGCTTGTTGTCCACGTATCATCTCCATAATTATTTAAGGCATTTACAACTGGATTAACAGAATCTACATTTATAGTATAATTAGCTGAAGCAAATGCGCTCTCACTGTTATTAGTATAACCTTCACAATTCCAAAGCCATGTTCCATTTTGAAGATTTGTGGTAAATATATATCCTGTTGCATTTGTAATAGCAGTTGTATTTGTTGTTATTAATGCCCAGGTGCTTAAATTCCAATTTCCCCATAAAGAAAGATTTGTTATGGATTCATTAGACTCATTAATCTGAACAGTGCAATTAAATGTTACTGTTCCATCCACATCCCATGTGTTATTTCCAGGTGTATTAAGTGATGTTGTTATATCTGCGCTAACTGTTTGTATGGTTAGAATACTAGCTAATATTAAAAGTAGAATCAACACCTTTTTTTTCATTTTTAAAATACACCTCTTTATTATTGGATAATCAAATTATATGTATATAAACTTTTCCCCTTAATTAGAGAAAAATAAACATATATGGAAAAATTTATATAAATTATCATAAATAGATGAAATAATAAAGAGGTGTTTATATGTCAGAAAGAATCAGATGGTTTAAGGATATTTCTAAGGAAGATGTAGAAATAGTTGGAGGTAAAGGAGCAAATTTAGGAGAGATGACAAAAGCTGGATTGCCTATTCCACCTGGGTTTGTTGTTACTGCTCAAACTTATAAAGAATTTATTGAAAAAACTAAGATAAAGGATAAAATTCTTGATATAATAAAAGGATTGGATATAGAGGATACTGCGAAATTACAGGAAACTGCAAAAAAGATTCAGGAATTAATTAAATCTACTTCAATACCTGAAGAGATTCAAGAAGAGATTAAGGATAATTATGGTATGATTGGAGCTCATAGAAAAAGTGAAGCTCATGAGATTATGGAAGGAAAAGATGAGTTTGTTGCATGTAGAAGTAGTGCAACTGCAGAGGATTTGCCAGAGGCTTCATTTGCAGGGCAGCAAGCTACTTTTTTGAATATTAAGGGAAAAGAAGAGGTTGTTAATGCTGTAAGGGATTGCTGGGCTTCATTATTTACTGCAAGAGCTATTTATTATAGAGAAAAGAATAATTTCCCAACTGAAAAGGTATTTATTGCAGTTGTTGTGCAGATGATGGTTAATTCTGATAAATCAGGGGTTATGTTTAGTATAAATCCTGCTACAAATGATGATACTGAAATAATGATTGAAAGTGCTTTTGGTTTAGGAGAAGCTGTTGTTAGTGGAGCTGTAAATCCTGATTTATATATTGTTGATAAGGAAAGTTTGAAGATTAAGAAGATAGAGGTTAAGGAACAGAAGATAAAGATAATTAAGGATCCTAAAACTGGAAAAACTGTTAAAAAGAAATTATCTAAAAAAGAAGAATCTCAACAAGTTTGTAATGATTTAGAGATAAGGGAATTAGCAAGATTAGCTAAGAAGATTGAAAAACATTATGGAAAACCACAAGATATAGAGTGGGCTATTGAAGGGCAAGAGGTTTTAATTGTGCAGTCAAGAGCTGTTACAACATTTAAACCAAAGGCTGGAGAAAAGAAAAAGGTTGAAGGTGTTAAAGAGGTTGAAGCTGATGTTTTGGTTAAAGGAGAAACAGCTAGTCCTGGTGTTGCTTCTGGTCCTGTAAAGATAATTCATGATATTTCTGAATTAGACAAAATACAGAAAGGAGATGTTATGGTTACAACTATGACTACTCCTGATATGGTTCCTGCTATGCAGAAAGCTAGTGCTATAGTTACAGATGAAGGAGGAATGACTTGTCATGCAGCTATTGTAAGCAGAGAAATGGGAATTCCTTGTATTGTTGGAACTGGAAAAGGCACTGAAGTTTTGAAGGATGGTGATGTTATAACTGTTCATGCAACTCACGGAACTGTTTATGCTGGAAAATTAGAAGAGGTTAAACCAAAAGTTGAAGCTGCTGCACCAGCAGCACCTGCTAAGATAATAACAGCTACACAAATAAAGGTTATTATGGATTTGCCTAATTTTGCTGAAAAGGCAGCTGCTGAAACAAATGCTGATGGTGTTGGTCTTGTTAGATTAGAGATAATGATTGCTCAAGGTGGAATACATCCTGCAGAATATATAAGAACAGGAAAAAGAGAAGACTATATTAAATTATTAATGAATGGTATAAGAGGTATTGCAAAGGCATTTCATGGAAAATCTGTTTGGGTAAGAACTTCTGATCTGAGGACAGATGAATATAGAAATTTAGAAGGAGGAGATAAAGAGCCAAAAGAAACAGATCCAATGATTGGATGGCATGCTATAAGAAGAGGTCTTGATGAGCCTGAGATTTTAAAGGCTGAATTTGAAGCTGTTAAGAGGTTACATGATGAAGGTTTAAAGAATGTTGGAGTTATGCTGCCTTTTGTTATAAGAACAAGAGAAGTAAGAGATGCTAAAAAGATAATGAGAGAGGTTGGATTAGAGCCTTGTGAAGATATTCAGTTTGGTGTTATGATTGAAACTCCTGCTTCTTGTTGGGTTATAGAAGATATTTGTAAAGAAGGAATTTGTTTTATTAGCTTTGGAACAAATGATTTAACTCAGTTGACTCTTGGAATTGACAGGAATAATCAAAGGATTGCTAAGCTGTTTGATGAGATGCATGCAGCTGTTCTTGGAGAGATGAAGATGGTTATTGAGACTTGCAAGAAATATAATGTTCAAACTTCAATTTGTGGACAAGCTGGTTCTCGTCCTGAGATGGCAAAGTTTTTAGTTAAGGTTGGTATTGATAGTATTTCAGCAAATCCTGATGCTGTTCATCATATTAGAGAGGTTGTTGCAAGGACTGAAAAGGCTTTATTACTAGAAGCTGAAAGAGAAGAGATTAAAGAGAGAGAAGAATAATTTTTTTTGTTAGATTTTTATGTAAGTAGTAGTTAAATTCTTTTTCTATTTTTAGTTTTGATTTTTTAATTAAATTTTTGTAGTCAATAAAATCTGGAAATCCAATAACTGCTTTTTTCTTTAGGATTTTTTTTAATGTTTTTAAGAAATTTGAATATAATTTAATTAAATCTTGCTTCTTTGTGTTTTTTGAATAAGGTAAATCTGTAACAATATAGTTGAATTTTGTTTTTATTTTAGTTGCATCTTGCTGTTTTAGTTTATAGTTTTTAATTTTATAATGTTTAAGATTAATTTCTGCTCTTTTTAGCATTATTTTATCTGTATCATAACCTATAGGAATTAAGTTAATTAATCCTGCTTCTATTAGAATTCCTCCTGAGCCGCAGAATGGATCTAGTAAGGTTCCTTTTTCTATTCCTGTTAAATTAATTAAAGCTCTTGCTAATCTTGGATTTAGAGAAGAAGGATGTAATTCTGGTCTTAGATGAGGCTTGCGTTTTTCAAATTCTTGTTTGTTTTTATGCTTTGATAAAGCTCCAATAACTTTATTTTTTATGAAGAAAAAATGGATTTCTGTTTTTGGATTTTTAAGATTAACTTTTGGATTTTTTAGTTTGTTCCAAATATAACCTGCTAAATCTTTTTCTTTTTTTGAGTTATTATGTGCTCTTAAACAGAAATTTGTTTTGTATATTTTTTGCCAATTAAAGTTTTTTATGTCTGTTAGTAAATTTTTTGGATTTGAGATAAATAATAAATCATAAACCTCTTTTGTGTATGCTAATCTTTTGTAATCTTTGAAATCTGTGTTTATAATTAAGAGATCATCAATTAACATAAAATCTTGTTTTTGTGTTAAAGCAAGAACTTCTTGTTTTGATAGTTCTATATTTTGTTTTGAAAGTAAAAATATTTTAGGCATTTATTTGCAATATAGAAAGATATTTATATAGATTTTGTTTTGGTTGAGCTATGGCAAAGAAAGGAAGGCCTGTTGAATCTGCAATAAGACAAAGAATTGTTGAGATTTTGTATTTCTTAAAAGAAGGATATGGTTATGATATTTACAAGGTATATTCTGCTGTTTATCCAAAAGCAACTATGAGAAGTATTTATTATCATTTGAAAAAGGGTGTTGAATTAGGAGAGTTTAAAGTCAAAAGGATTAAATCAGAGAAAGGAGATTATAGCTGGGGAGGAGAAGCTGAGAAGATTTATTATTCTCTTGGACCAAATGCTAAGCCAAAGGTTGATAAGAAAATAAAAGAGTATTTAGATAAGGTGAAGAAATCAAAGTAATTTCTTAAAAAATCCCATAATGGCAAAAGCTTCTCTTTTTGTTAAGAATGCTTTGCTTATTATTCTTTTCCAGACAACTATTTGTGTTATCTTTTTTTGTGGAGTTGCAAATTTAAGTTTGTCTAGATTTTGATAGATCATCTTTAGTAATTGTTCTTTGTCTTGCTTTGAAGCTGGTGTTATTTGCTGGCCTATTTTTTTTGTTTGTAGTTTTTTTGCTAATTCATAGAAAATTATTGTTGCTGCATGGCTTAAATTTAGAGCTGGGTATTTTGTTGAGGTTGGAATTGTAACAATAAAATCTGCTAGTTCTAGTTCTTTATTCAGTAAACCAGAGCTTTCTCTTCCAAAAATTATTGCAATTTTTGTTTTTGTATTAATTCTTTGCGCTAATTGTTCTGGTGTTATTGGAGATCTTGGAAGATTATAGTCTGTACCAAGTTTAGAGGTTGTTGCGATAACTGTGTGGAATTTTTTTAGATAAGAAATTTTTTCTATTTTAGCATTTTTTAAGATATTATTTGCGTGTTTTGCTCTTTTAATTGCATCTAAACTTAGATGATTGCATTTTGGATTAATAAGAATAAGGTTTTTTAGACCAAAGTTTTTCATTGATCTTGCTATTGCTCCTATATTGCCAGGATTTTCTGGCTCTATTAGAATAATGTCTATCATAAATTTTCCCCTAAAAAATTTATGGACTTACGCTCACTTCGTTCGGTAAGAATCATTTTATTTCAAAAAAGCAAATGGATTTCCTAAATAGGTTGTAATTAATCCTAAAATAAGTAATAAAATAAAGAATAAAGAGATAAATCCCCATACTTTTTTTGCTTTTTCTTTGTCTTTCATTGTTGATTGTAATAAAGTATTTAGAATTCTTCCACCATCAACAATTCCTAATGGAAGCAGATTAAATAAACCAATAAAGAAGTTTAGCAAGAATAACCATTTAAACAAATCTTTGAACCAATAAAAGACTGGTTTAATAGATTTATATTCAGGCTTAACTCTTCTTTCATTTTTGAAGTTTGTTACACCAATTATACCTCTGTCAATATCATCTGCAGGAACTGTTGTTATTGTATATGTTTTATTTTCTGTGCCTACTATAATTGTGTCTCCTGGCTTAATACAGTAATACATTGTTTCTAAAAAAGAGGTTGCATCTGTTATTGGTTTATTATTAAAGGAATTAATGATCATATTATCTTTAAGACCTGCTTGTGCTGCAGGAAGGGTTTCATTTGTTAAAAAAAATGAAAATCCAATTGGTTCTGTTATAGTAGCTTCAAATGGAGCTAATTTTGCTGGATTTGCAACATAAGGCAATGCTAATAGTATAAGCAATGCTAATAATATATTAACAATAGGTCCTGCTGCAAAAACAGAGTATTGTTTAAAATCTGGGCTTTTCATTAATCTTTTTTCATCTGGTTCAACAAAAGCTGCTGGGATTATTGGAGCAATTAACGAAAAAAAAGCAAAGCCACTGCTTTTTATTTGCATATTATGAGCTCTTGCAACTATGCCATGTGCAAATTCATGAACTACAGCTAAGATAAAGATAGCAATAATCCATTGGAAAAATGATAAGTAACCTATACCAGGAACGTGTGTGAAAGGAAGAACTAAGGCAACTCCTGGTTGTTGTACAGCAGGAGCTGCAATTAATTGCCAGATCATAAGGATGATATTAACTGAGATAAAGATTAAACCTAAAAAGCTTAATCCAATACAGCAATAGCCAAAGAATTTGATTATTTGTCTGTATTTTTGAGCAAATCTATTCATAAATTTTATTCCAAAGTTTGATCTGTAAAGAATAAGATAAAATATAGGAAAAAGAATTTTTTGAATTTGAATATTTTTTCTTTTGATAAAAAGGAATATTATTAAGAACAAAACAAAAGCTATTGCAGCTATTATTTGTATATCCATTTTATTTCTTACGGACAGGTCTTAAAGCTCTGCTTCCGCATTTTCTGCATTTAATTTTGCCTTGAGTTACTTTCATTGAAGATGCTCTAATCCTTGATTTGCATTTTTTGCAAATAAAGATGTTTCTAAAGATCCTAGCATCTGCTTCTGGTATCTTGGCCATTTTATTCTCCTTTAATTTGCTTCATAATCTTTTGCCCTAATATTGTCCAGTATAAAACAGTAGCTCCTTCAACAATCTCATTTTTTAAATCTTCTGGAATTTTCATATCAAATGTTTCATATGTTTCTGAATCCATGACATTTGCTATATCTCCATGTATTGAAAGGATTTGAGCATTTCTTTTATCAATGACTGGAACATCTATATTATCATGCCCTGGCATTACAACTTCTCTTTTTTTGCCATCAATTATTCCTACAGCCTCTAATCTTACTTTTGCATGCCCGTGTTTTCCAGGCCTGCTTGTTGAAGTATTAGTTACTCTGCAAGCAGCTCCTTCTAATATAACATAACTTCCTTTTTTTAAAGAACCTACTGATACTATCTTTTTTTCATCAGTCATCTAAAACACCTCATAAGCTTAATTATTTTTTTGCAGCTAGTTTAATATCTCCTGATTTTACTGTTTTTCTTCCTGCGTGAATAGAAAGTTTTACTGCTTGTGAAGCAATCTCTTCTGCTATATTTTCTAATTCATCTTTTAAAGCAGCCTTTGCTTTGTCTGAAACACGTTCTGCTCCAGCTGATTTAAGGATTTTTTCCATTGCAGCTAGAGGCAATAATTTTTTTGAAGCCATTTTAATCCCCCATGAAAAGTTTGAATTAAATACTAAATAAGGACTATTTAAATGTTTTGCTTTTAAAGAAGGTTATTTTGAGCTTATTTGAACCAATTAGGGAAAAAAGCGCGTTTTATTCTTGTTTTTCTGCACAATTTTTTGAGTTTTTGCTCTATTAAGTCTGAATTTTTGAATTTCTTTTCTTCTTTTTTGAAATTATTAGTGTGATGATAACTTCTTGTTCCTGATGTTTTGAATTTATGCTTTTTATGCAGTAATTCATGGTATATTATGTAATCTAATAATTCTGGTTCTGTTTCTTTGAATATAGAAGAAACTGTTATTGTATCTGTTTGGTATTCATAAGAGCCAAGTTTTGTTGTTGAGGCTGAGCTCCATTTTAGATTTGGCTGTTCAATGAAGTTAGAGAAATAGGTTTCATTTACTCTGTTGAATGAATCTAATAAGATAGGATCTGATTTTGTTTTTGGGATTGAAATATGAAGATTTCTTATGAAGCTATTGTATAAATCAATATTTATTGTTGATGCTTTTTGTTTGAATATTTTTATTAACAGATTTTGGATTAAACCTATTTGGATTTCTCTGTTTATACCTCTCCAGGATTTGCTCAGGTTAAAGATAAGATTGTTGGTATATTTATTTATTTGCACATTTGCATTATAAGGCTTAAATTTGCCTGAATATTTAATAGAAACAGAATAATTAAATGTTTTATCTGGATAAAGCTTTTGAAATGCTTCTTGGATTAGGTTCATAAAATAATAGAAATATATACTGTTTATATTGTTTGTGGATTGAATTATCTACTTTCAGCCACAACAATATTTATAATATTTTATTGCTTGATATTTTTTATGAATCTCAAACTTAAAGAATTACATGATTGGATGAAATCAAACTGCCCTAATTATATTTCTATGATTACTGTAGGATCCGTTGCTACAGGAGATACATTAATTGAAGGTAGAAGTGATAATGATATTTGCTTAATATTTGAAAATGAGTTTAAAGAAGATATTCCAAAAATAAGAGAATATGTTCTTAAACTTAATTTTGATAAAGAATATGCAATTAGTACATTTCAGAAAGAAGATTTTATAGGTCCAAATGCAATTAGTCATGATTTTTCACATAAATTTAGAAGCAAAGTTCTTTTTGGTGAGGATTTTACTGAAAAAATTAATTTACCTAATAGAAAAACTATTTTTGAAATTTATTCAAATGGATTAAGAGAAACAAAAGAAAAACTAAAACAAAAATTAAATTATGGAGGATTGTGGCAAGAATCAAAGGTGAAAAAAGAATTCTGGAAATTGTTTAAACATGTATTTATGTATTTATCAATCAAACACTATTATGAAACTAATATTTATCCTAAAACTAGAGATGATTTAGTTAGTTTTTTAGATTCTCCAATACTAGATAGAACTTTAACAACATTGAAAGATATTAATAATAAAAATAGTGAAGAAATATTTAAGGTTGCTTATGAACTTTCAGATTATTTATGACTAACTAACTTCATACCTAAGAATAGCAGCTACTTTTCCCATCTCTTTTAATTGAGCACCTTCTCTTGTTTCTGTTGAGATTATTTTTACTTCTGTGCTTACTTTTTTTGCTTCTTGTTCAAATTTGTCTATTTCTTCATCTGAAAGAGATTCTGATAAAAGTAATGTTTCTGCGACTCCCATTTGAAGTTTTTCCATTACTTCTTTTTCTCCATAGCTTACCATTCCTTGTTTAGTTGAAAGTAAAGAAAAGAATTTCTGCATTATAGCTTTTTCTTCTGCTATTTCTTCTTTTGCCAAAACATCTTGTGATTTATCTACAAGTTCCTGCAAGCCAAAATCTCCTGTATAACTCAAATCCTTTATTGCAATTATTTTGTTTTTTACTTCTGTTGTAATATAATCTCCTTCAACAAAATCATATTTTGTAGGGCCGGGGCCGCCAACTATAATTCCTTTTAGATTTTTCAAACCAAGAAATTGTTCTTTGACATATTCTGCAACCTTTTTGAAATGGTCTTTTCTAGCTCCTTCTGTTAATCTTGCATAACGTTGGGCAGAATTATGGCTGATTATTCCATTTGCTATAAAATTTTGATCTTTTACCGAAATATCTAT
>JAHWIT010000007.1 GCA_019322455.1 Candidatus Woesearchaeota archaeon | reverse complement strand
AATCTTTAAAAGAAATATATAATTGGAATGATAGTGATGAGGTAATTGTTCCATCAGTCACTTTTGTTGCTACATTAAACATAATTCTTCATAATAAAATGACTCCAGTTATAGTAGATGTAGACAAAGATTACTATGAATTAGATCCAAGTTTAATTGAGGAAAAAATAACAGAAAAAACAAGAGCTATAATTCCAGTACATTTATTTGGCCAGCCCTGTGATATGGATCCAATATTAGAAATAGCAAAAAAACATGACTTAAAAATTATAGAAGATTCTTGTGAAACAATGTTTGCAAAATACAAAGGCAAATTTACAGGAACTTTTGGAGAAATTGGATGTTTCTCAACTTATGTTGCACATTTAATATCTACAGGAGTTGGAGGAATAAATATAACAAATAATCCAGATCTTGCTGTCAAATTAAGATCTATTTTCAATCACGGAAGAGATGCAATATATATAAGCATAGATGATACTAAAGGAAAATCAGAATCAGAATTTAAAGAAATAATAAAAAAAAGATTCTCATTCGTAAACTTAGGCCATAGTTTTAGAATCACTGAATTTGAAGGAGCATTAGGCTTATCTCAACTTGATAATTGGGAAGAAATGATTAATAAAAGAAGAGAAAATGCAGATTATTTGATAAAAAATCTTTCTATCTTTAAAGATCATATTCAACTTCCTGCCATTAGACCAGATACAGAACATTCTTTTATGATGTTTCCAATTGTTTTATTAAAAGAAGAAAAAACAAGAGTAATAACTCTTTTAGAAGAAAATGGAATTGAAACAAGGGACATGCTACCAATTACAAATCAACCAGTTTATAGAAAATATTTAGATATAAAAGAAGAGGATTATCCTGTTGCAAAATGGATAAATAAAGGGGGCTTTTACATCGGTTGTCATCAAGATTTAACAAAAGAAGATCTTGATAAAATCATTGATGTATTTAAAACTAAAATTTTTAATTAAATAATCATGAACTTTATACCTATATCAGAACCAGTTTTAGGAGAAGAAGAAAGAAAAAATATTCTTGATTGTGTAGATAGCGGTTGGATTTCTTCATTAGGTAAATATATCCCTCTTTTTGAAGAGAATTTTGCTAAATATTGCAGTAAAAAATATGGAGTTGCAGTATCTAATGGAACAGTAGCTATCCAACTAGCATTAAAAGCTTTAAATATCGGAAAAGGAGATGAAGTAATTATCCCTAATCTTACATTTGTCGCAACAGCAAATGCTGTTTCTTATACAGGTGCAAGACCAATTTTTGTAGATTCTGAAAATAAAACATGGAATATTGATCCAGAGAAAATTGAAGCAGCAATAACCAATCAAACAAAAGCAATTATTGTTGTTCATTTATATGGACATCCTTGTGATATTGATCCAATATTAGAAATAGCAAAAAAACACAACATTCCAATTATCGAAGATGCAGCAGAAGCACATGGCGCAGAATACAAAGGAAAAAAAACAGGAAGTTTTGGATTAATTTCCTGCTTTAGTTTCTATGCAAATAAAACAATAACAACAGGTGAAGGAGGTATTTGCATTACTGATGATAAAAATCTTTTTGACAGAATGAATTTCCTTAAAGATCATGGAATGTCTAAAGAAAAAAGATACTGGCATCCAGAGATAGGATTTAATTTTAGGATGACAAACCTGCAGGCAGCAATTGGTGTTGCACAGTTGGAGAAAATAGAGAAATTTATTCAGATTAAGAGAAAAAATGCTTTATTATATAATTTATTGCTGAAAGATATTAAAGGGATAACTTTACCCCCTGAGAAAGAGTGGGCAAAAAGCACTTACTGGATGTATTCAATATTAATCGATAAAGATAAGTTTGGTATGAATAGAGACGAATTAATACTTAAATTAAAAGAAAACAAGATAGATTCAAGGCCTTTCTTTTATCCTATGAATATATTGCCTCCTTACAAAACAGAAGGAAATTTTTCAACTTCTGAATTAATAGCTAGTCAAGGCATTAATTTACCTTCTTCAATAAAACTTACAGAAAAACAAATCAAATATATCTGTCAAACAATAAAAACTATTTATGATTCTTAGTTTTTTCCCAATAAAATCCGCAATTTATTTTTTGATGCTTTTCAATTTCTCCTTTAAACATATCTAAAGGAGGAATCTTGCATAATAAAATTGGTCTAAACCTATAAATTCTGCATTTATTATT
>JAHWIT010000042.1 GCA_019322455.1 Candidatus Woesearchaeota archaeon | reverse complement strand
TTATTCTATCTGATCTTATCTCCTCAAATTCAACATACCACTTATTACTTTTTTCATCAAACTTGAAAATGACATTATGCTTCTTAGATTTATCAATAGCAAAAAGTAAAGGCATAGGTATAGTTGTCTCAAAACTGCTTCCTCTTCTATAGAGTTTTCTTTTTATTTCAGTCATTTTCTTTTTATTTGATTTAATTTATCTTTGATTCTATCTTCTGCTCTTTTCAACTCATCAATAGTTTTTCTTGCATCAATACCAATTTCCTTTCTTTCTAATTCAAATCTTAATTTTTGTAAAGAATCTAATTCTTCTTCTGTCTTTTTAATTTCTTGAAGAATCATTTTTCTTTTCTCAACCAATTTATCTAATTCAGAAGAAACTACTAATCTCTTAGGTACCTTTTTCTTCAAATAATCAACATTTTCCTTTAATTCCTTTTCAAAATAATCTACTACGTTTTGTAATTTATCTGATTCTTTTTCAATTTCAATTTTCTTAATCTTCTTTTCAGGCTTTTCTTCTGCTTCTTTTATTCTTCTTTCTTTCTCTGCTTCTTTTGCCTCTCTTCTTATCCCTACCACCCCTCTTCTTTCTCTATAATATTCAACACCTTTATGAATTAACCCATATTTGTAAGTTGTAAGTATCACAATGATTAATATCAATATTACAAATATTATCATTAAAGCTGGAATTAATTTTGGTTTATAAGGTATCTCTACAACAGGTTTAACAACTTCAGGAACAACCTCTTCAGGGGTATAACACCTTCTTATTGCCAAATCACACTTATTTATACAATCATCATCTGTTCTACATACCTTTCCATCTTCACATTTTGGACAAGGCCCTCCACAATCAACATCACTCTCATCATTATTTATTATCATATCTTCACAAGTTGGCTGATAAAAACAACTTCTAATATGGAATGGTTTACTTGATCTTTCAATATGAAGAATCATCTTTTTATCATACAAATCATCGCATCTATTCAAATCAAAGCATTCTCTATATTGAACACCATTCAACAAGCAAATACCCCAATCAGTACATTCCCATTCTTCCACACAAACAGTTGTAAAAATTTCTTCTCGATATGTACTACTAATTGAACCTATAATAACAATATCTTTTTCAGTCAAAGGTGTTAAATCTGCTCTACTACAAGTAACATTCCAATTGTATAAACCGACACTACTGAATATTTTAGTATATTCATATAATTGAGAAAGAACATTAAACTGCATAGCTGAACTATTATCATCAAAATATATTGTACATAAAGCATCCTCTATTGCATTGCCTGTATTAATATCAACATATCTAGCATAGAATTTAACTTCTTCATTAAAAGATTTTATTTCAGTATCAGCATCATCAATAATAACAAGATTAGTTAATATATTGTCATTAAAATTTTCTCCGCCAATCACAAATCCTGTAAAATATGGCATATCAAATATATATAGAGCAGTTAACAATATAATACAAATACTCAACATAATAACCAAACTTATTGTTTCAACTTTCTTCTCATTTGAATTGTTTTTAATCAATTTTTCCTCTTTTTTTCAAAAAATCTTTGTAATATTCATCAACTAATTTTCCTGACCAACCTTTTCTCACTAACATATCTTTAATTTGCTTTTCTGTATAGCCTCTATTAAGTGCATCAGAAAAGAATCCATTTAATTGTTCTCTATATCTCCCTAAATATGTTTTTTTCCAAATAATTTTTGCTTTCCTAGTAATACCCCTTTTCTCCCTATAATACTCAATACCTCTATGAATTAACTCATACTTATAAGTCATGAACATCAAAATAAATAATATTATTATTGAACTTATTAATATCAAAATTGTTCCTAATCTAGAAGGAACTTCCACAACAGGCTCAACAACTTCAGGACCTCCTATAGGAGTATAACATCTTCTTATCTCTAAATCACATTTGTTTATGCAATCATCATCATTTCTGCATATTTTTCCATCTTCACATCTTGTACAAGGCCCTCCGCAATCAACATCACTCTCATCATTATTCAATATTCCATCATCACATCTTGGTTCATAAATACAATTTCTAACATAAATTGGTTTAACTGATCTTTCAATATAGATATTAACTCTTTCACTATATAAGTCCTCGCATCTATTCAAATCCCAACATTCTCTATGCTGAATACCATTTGGCAAACAAGGTTCCCAATCACTGCAATTCCATTCTTGTGCGCAAACAGTTAATCTTCCTGCTCCAGAAGGAGCTCCAACAGAAGGAGCAGCAGGTACTGAAGGAATCACATCTATAGTTACGTTGTCATTTGCTGTATTAAATATTAAAGAATAAGTACAAGTTACATTCCAATCATATGTTCCATCACTACTAAAGCTTCTATTATATTCATAAAATCCTGTTGTATTCCAACTCATATAACCAGAACCATCACTAAAATTAATTGTACAATTAGCTCCTTCTATAGTTCCTGTTGAATTTGTATAATTAGCAAAGAACTTAACTTGCTCATTTGCATATTTTGTTTGATTTCCATAAGGCATTCCAGAATCTGTTTCATCCCAAATTATAAGATTCCTTAAACTAGCACAATCAATACAAGGTACTAAATAATAATCCTCTGTCTCTCCATCATCAAAACAATAACCAGGACCGCTTCCATCAGAATTCATTCTATTAATTGGTATTTCATAGACTGAAATATTAAAACTAGGATAATCATTTATATTTTCTTGCCAAACATTAACAAAATCCCAACTTGTCATAGGTGGATTAGTACTATTATAAAAATAGGATTCATTATCTTGCACTGCATTGCAGCCACTAGGATTGCCTTGATTTCCAGTACAATTATCCGGATTTCCTGTATGATTATTCCAGTAAGAATTTGTCAAAGTTCCACTATTGTTACCAATCAAACCACCAACATCAAAACTACCAGTTATATTACCAGTTGCAAAAGAATTAACAACCTCTCCAAAATTAGCAGTACCAACTAAACCTCCAATATAATTACTGCCAGTTACATTACCAGTTGCATAAGAATTACTAATATTTCCTTGGTTATTATAACCAACTATTCCTCCAACACCAGAACTGCCATTTATATTACCAATAATATAAGAGTTACTAATATTTCCTTGATCATTATAACCAATAAGACCCCCAGTATAATTACTGCCAGTTGTATTACCAGTTGCAAAAGAATTATTAATATTTCCTCTATTATAACCAACCAAACTACCAACATACTCATATCCTTCTATATTAACATCTTCTAAACCAACATTCTTTATCACAGTGCCATTATCAACATCGCCAAACAAACCCACATAACTAGTAGATCTATTTATATAAAGTCCAGTTATTATAAAACGCTGTCCATTAAAACTACCATTAAATCTATTTGTATTATTACCAATAGGATCAAATCCTTGTCCTGAATTCCAATTAACAGTATCAGAACAATTGATATTATTAGCTAAAACATAATTAGCACTTAAATCATTCTTCATATTCTGTAAATCAGTACAATTAGTTATTCTACCTCTATCAAAAACAGGATGTAATGTTGTCCTTAACCATATATAACCTTCTTCAGGATTATATGGTAAAAATTTATCTGATGTAATCATTAATGTTATACCTGCACCGTATCCTGAAACATTTATCACCTGATCCTGCACAGCCCATTCAGGAGCAGATTGTCCATTACAATCAAGCGTATCATTCCAATCCCCATCTCTATTCCAATCAAACCAAGCATTAAAAGTATAATTGCCTTCACTTGGACTTACAGAAGAATATATTGTTACAGTAAAATTAAAAGTAGAATTTGTACAATTAGTTAGATTTAAAGGCCTAACCAATCCATCATCACGAAGATCTAAATCAGGAGTATCTGTTGTTACATTTATATTAGGAACTATTCCTGGCGTACTTATATTAGAAACTGTTGTGCCATTCAAAAGATCAGTGTCAGGCATAACATCAGCATCATTCCAGTCATCTGAGATATTTGATCCTAATATAATACTATCAAAGTAATGACATGGTCCTTGCGGCACCCCAACCAAAGCATCATGTACAGTAGGGTAATAAGCTAAAACTCCTGGAGGCCCTCCCTTAGGATAAGCAGTCATATTTGGATCAACATTATCTGCTAATGAATTATTAATAGATTTCCATAAAGAATAATGATTAGTAGAATCAGGAGCATCTCCCAAATCTATAGACATGTTTGAGGTATTTTTAGCATTACCAAACTCAAAATAATTGTCCTCGCCCCCTTCATCTGGACAGGTCCAGCTATCCACTGTTCCTGTCGTGTGGAACCAACCATGAGGCATTTTCCAACCATCATGTGAGGTTTGTTCTATGACCCAGACAGTTTCACCAGGATCGATTGTTACTGTCCCTAAGACTGTATTTCCATCAGCACCAGTCGCCCCAAATACTCCTGGTAGGGGTTTGGAAAAATAAAACCACCAACCTTCAAGACCAAATTCAGTCTCATCTGGAAACCCATCTTGATCTGAATCATCCCATTTAAAAGCCCAAACATCACAACCATAACCATTTTGTCCACCAACAGCATAACCAGTCATCAAGTCAAACTTAACTCCAGTAGATTGAATAATTAAAATCATTCCTAATGCTAAAGCAATTGAAGCTAAAACTAGTGCAATAAAAGTTGTTGCTTCACCTTTTTTTCTGATCTCTTTTTTCATTTTTTAGCAGTTTTTTTTCTTTCTATTTCCTCAAATTCAACATAACATCGATTAGAAGATTCATCAAACTTGAAAACTACGTCGTGTTTCTTAGATTTATCAATAGCAAAAAGAAGTGGCATAGGTATAGTTGTCTCAAAACTACTACCCCTCTTGTATAATTTTCTTTTTATTTCAGTCAAAAACATCACCTGTTCGGGGCGGGACACTCAATGCTGCAACGGAAGTGGGGAGGTTCAAAAATGCAACGAAGTTGCATTTTCTCTTTTTGTAAAGCTTTCTCTTAATCTCGGTCAATTTCACTTATACTTATCTATATACTTATTTAAATAGTATTTAAATACTTATTTAAAAGTAATTTTAGTTACATATATCAATACTTTATTCTTTACTAATAAATATACTTATATTATTTAAATATTTCTATCTAAAAAGAACTGCATCTATTGCAAAACAAATAAAATTTAAAAGAATTATTTTACTAATTTTCCAGCTTTCTCAAACTTAATCTCAGAATTCAAAAGTTTTCTTAAAATCTCTTTAAGTTCATCAATTTTTACTCTAACTTGCTTTGTTGTATCTCTATCTCTAATAGTAACTGCCTTATCCTTAATACTATCAAAATCAAAAGTAACACAATAAGGAATTCCGATCTCATCTGATCTTGCATATCTTCTTCCAACTGTTCCAGATGTATCAAATTGGCAGACAAATTCATCTTTCAATAAATCATAAATCTTTCTTGTTTTATCATTAAGTTTGTTAACCAAAGAAAATATACCAACCTTAACAGGAGCTAATCTTGGATGAAGCTTTAAAATAATATTTCCTCTTTTTTTGTCATCATTATAAGCATCAAACATAAATACTAAAAATGCTCTGCCAACACCTTGTGAAGGTTCAGCAACAACATGTGGAATAATCTTTTCTTTTGTTTCTTCATTATATAAACTCAAATCCTTTTTACTAAACTTAATATGTTGCTGTAAATCAAAATCAGTTCTATTTGCCATTCCTTGAAGCTCT
>JAHWIT010000041.1 GCA_019322455.1 Candidatus Woesearchaeota archaeon | reverse complement strand
ACCCTTACAAAAACCAATTGGTTTTGCAATTCTTATTTCCATAAAATAGCAAGTTAGAAGTAATATAAAAAGTTAATTGCGAAAGTTTTTAAAATTACTAAATATTTTTGTTTTTATGAACAAACTTCCATTTGAAAAAGTAAAAAGAGAAATTTTAACCAAAAAACAAGCTGAAACTGATCCTAAGATAGGACAGGATCCAAATAAAAGAGATGCAGAAGAGTTAATAGAATATGGAATTATTAATTTAGACAAACCAAAAGGACCAACTTCTCATCAAGTAAGTGATTATGTGCAAAAAATTCTAGAAATAAAAAAATCTGGTCATTCTGGTACATTAGATCCTGGTGTTACTGGAGTGCTACCAATTGCTTTAGGCAGTGCTACGAGGATTGTACAGGCTTTATTAAAAGCTGGAAAAGAGTATGTTGGAATAATGCATTTGCATAAAGAAGTGAGTGAACAAGCGTTGAAAAAAGTAATTAAACAATTTACAGGAAAGATAAAGCAAAAACCACCTTTAAAATCTGCTGTCAAAAGAGTAGAAAGATTTAGAGAGATATATTATTTTGAAATTTTAGAAATAGACAAAAAAGATGTTTTATTTAAAGTAGGATGTGAAGCAGGAACATATATTAGAAAATTAATCCATGATCTAGGAAAATCATTAGGTGTTGGAGCTCATATGGCTGAGTTAAGAAGAACAAAAGCAGGGCCATTTAGTGAAGACGATAATTTAGTAACTTTGCAGGATTTATCAGATGCATTTTATTTCTGGAAAAATGAAAATAATGAAAAGTTTGTTAGATATTGTATACAACCAATTGAAACTGCAGTAGAACATTTACCTAAGATCTGGGTTTTTGATACAACTGTAAATAGTTTATGCCATGGATCTGATTTAAAGATTCCTGGAATAAGCAAATTAGAATCAGGAATAGAGCCTGATCAGGCTGTTGCTGTTATGACATTAAAGAATGAATTAATTGCAATTGGAACATCAAAATTAACCTCTAAGAAGATGATTGAAGAAGAAAAAGGAGTTGCTGTTTTAATTCATAAGGTTTTTATGGAGCCGGATCTTTATCCTAAATTATCTTAATCTATTTTTAATTTTTCTTTTAATCTTTTTTGCTTTTGTTTTTAGTTTAGTTATCTGCTCTTTTGTTTTATTTTTCACATTCCTTTTCCTAATTTTTGAATAAAACAAAGAGAGAAGCATTGCTGAATATAGTATTGTGTCTGTAAGAATTTTGTTTGATATTTTGTGAAGTTGTTGATGTCTTTGTTTATTAATTTTTAAACCTAATAGTTGTAATAAATCAAGAAAGAATTTTTTCTTATATTTTATTCTAAAACTTAATCTTGCTAGTTTTTCAAAGCAATGAGCTGGACTGATTCTAGGAAGGATTTTAGATTTAATAGTAAATTTAAAATGAGGGAGGATATTATCGATATGATGTTCAAATATATCAACTAAATGAAATTCAAGTTTTGTATGAGAAGGAGAAGCAATATCTGTAAGCATGTGAAGGGATTTTCCCAAAGAAATAAATGCTTTTTCAAAATTCTTTTTTTTATATAAACTTACAGCTTTATTAAAATAAGACAATCCCTTTTGTTTTGCATCTCCTGAAAAATAAAAATATCCTTGTTTTTTTATAGGATGATAGAAATGATCTGTTCCATAGATTTGAAAAAAATCATAATTAAATGATATATTATCTTCTTCTACACAACCTTTTTCTATATATTTTTCATATTTTTTAAACTTTTTATGAGTAAGTTTTAATGCTTCTCTTACAATAAAAAGATGAGTTTTGGCCAGCATTTTGTTTTCCTTTTTGTTTAATCAACAGTGAATAATTTATTATCATGAACATCAAAGATGCCTAATCTAGCTCCTGCGTCCAGCCAGCCATGTGCATAATTTAAAGCAGCAAAGGCTGTTACTATATCTTCTTTTTCTTTGAAATGTTTTGCATCTTCAATGTATCTTTTGATCATATCTAAAAAATCTTCTCTTTCTTTGTTTAGACTAGTCTTATTTTTACTTTTTTCAGCTATTTTTAGAGCTTTTTCTGTAATAGCAAAGTACTTTTCTAGTCTTTCAACTGTTATTTTATCCTGCATAATTATAAGAAAAGAGAAAGAAGGTTAAAAAACTTACTTTTTTTCTGGCTCTTCTGTTTTTTTTGGCAGAGGCCTTTTAACTGTTAATGGGATTACTCCTTCTTTGAATTCGAGTTTAGCTATTTCAATTGGAGAATAATGTATTTTTTTCAAATCATTTTCTTCTAATTTTATTAGAAAAGGAGCCCCCATTGCTATTTGCAATGCTCTGCTTCCAAGCATCCTTGCTTTTTCGTATTTTGTGAATTTTAACTGTTTTTCCTGCTCCATTTTTATTTGGATTAATTATTTATTTATAAAGCTTTCCTAAGCTCTTTTGTTTTTTCAACTGCAATATCAACCATTTGCATTATTTCTTCTTCTTTTAGAGGAGTGTCTTCACCTTTTTGTAAGGCATATAATTTTCCATCTTCTCCTACTGCTACTGTTAATCTTGCATCTATAACTTTTTCTTCCTCTATTATAGGATCAACTATAAAGTGTTTGCCGATCTTGCATACTGTTACTGAAATAGGCTCTTTATTCAACGGCAAAGGTGTATCTGTTTTTTCCATATAATTAATTGTTTCTCCTTCTAATTTAGGAAATCTTGTATTTTTAATAGCAGCTAATGCTGATAAAGCAGCTATGTCAAAAAGATTGCCTGCATCATTTATAGGAGTTAAATCAATCATAACAGCCCATACTTTTTCTCCTGCTTCTATGCATAATTTCTGTGTGTCAATTGCCTTGCTTTCTCTTACACCTCTATCAACTACTCTTGCAAGCTCAATTGCTTCTATAGATGGAGGACCTGATTCAAACTCTGGATTAGCTAATGGAGATAATTCTGCACCAACCATTAAATTTCCAGAATCAGGTGTATCTGGATATGGGGATTCAATTGCCATTTTAACTCCTGTTATCATTTCAGTTTCTCCAATTTGTACTCTTGCAGAACCTTCTGCGCTATTTGAAACATTATAATCAACCTTTATTGGTTTTCTGTATTCTAAAGCTTTTCTGCCGTCTAGTCTTGTTCCTTTGTCTAGTAATTCTATAATATGAGCTTTTAGTTCTTCATTCATTTTGATTCACCTGTAAGTGCATATTTTTCTTTTAATGCCTTTTTTTGAACTTCGTAGATTTTTTTGCATACTTCTTTTGCTAGTTTTACTGCTTTTAAGAGATTTTCTTTTGTATTTTCACCGTCCATTTGCAATAATGAAATTTCCCCTGAATTAGGCAAAACAGCAACTGGAATATCTGCTACAGAGCCTTCATATGCTTCTTCATCATAATCAAGGTCAGCAACAACTGTTCCGTCAATAACACCAACTGCAATTGCTGAAACTAAATCTTTCATTGTAATTCCAGCATCTGCTAATGCCATTGATGCTGCACAAATTCCTGCGCATCTTGTTCCTGCGTCTGTTTGGGGAAGCTCAATAAATACATCTACTACTGCATTAGGATATTCTGAAAGATCAACTACTGGTAATAATGCTTTTTCAGTTACTAGCGAAATTTCTTTTGATCTTCTGCTTGGTCCTGGTCTTACACGTTCACCATGTCCTGAAAAAGGCATCATGTTATAATTAACTCTTAAAGTACCTTTTTGAGGATTTTGCAGGAATCTAGGAAACATGCTTCTAGGACCATAAACAGCTGCATAAGCAATTGTATCTCCAATCTTAAACATAGCTGAGCCATCTGCTCTTTTAATGATTCCTACTTTTGCTTCTATTGGTCTTGTTTCATCTAATTTTCTTTTATCTATTCTTTTTGTATAAGCCATTTTATTCACCTGATACAGTAATTGTAATTTTTTTACCTGTTTCTTTTTCAAGGTATTCTTTTATTCTATCAGTTAAGCCTGATATATGCGCTTCTCTTTCTATTTTTTTGATTGTGTTTACTGCTAAAAATTCCATTTTTATATCTTCTCCCTGCAGCCAAATGATTCCATTTTGACCCACAATGATCTTACAGCCAGTTGCTTGTTTTATCATTGAAACCATGCTTCCTTTTTTACCAATAATTCTTGGAACTTTATGGGTATTTACAGTTATTACTCTTCCATCTTTTAATTTTCTTAAACCTGGGCCACGAGCAGTTACATCTACTAATTTTTGAGAAGTAACATTTGTTATTTTACACACAACATAGTCTCCAAAATTGAAATAGTGTGTTAGATCAGCTCCTTTGGGGATGAATTCTGATGTTGCTTCCTTCATGCTTAACATTGCATGATATGCTGAATTTGTATCAATCATCCATCCACTCATTAGAATTTCTTTAATTTGACCTATAATTGTGTCTCCTCTTTTTGGAAGATATTTTCCTGCCAATGCGATTAATTTAATTGCTCTTCCATCTACTACTGTTAGACCTAATCTAGAAGCAATTATTTTTTCTCCTTCTCTATAAGTTCCATTTCCTGGCAGATAATCCATTCCTTGTGCAAGGCATTCTCCTGGAACTACAATATCTTTTTCTTTAACTAATATTTTACTCATTTTATTCACCTATCTATTTTATTATATTTAGTAATTATAATTTGAAGATTATTTTTTCTTTTTAACCTCTACTAATATCTTTTCTATTTGAGCTTTGTTTAGTTTTTTGTATTTTTTATCTTCTACTTTTATATAGGCACAATCAATTCTATCAGCAGTAAAATTATTTCCTATTGATTTTACAAGGGCTTTTACTGCTAGTTTCATTCCTTCATCTATTGTCAAATCTTCTTTGTATTGTTTGTGAAGAATATCAGTAACGTCTGTTTCTCCTTCTCCAATTGCTGTTGCTTTGTATTCAAAAAATATTCCTGTTGGATCTGTTTCAAACAGTTTGATGCTTCCATCTTCATCGACTCCAGCAACTAATAAAGAAACTCCAAATGGCCTTAGGCCAGCTGATTGAGTACAGATTTGTTTTAAGTCAGAGATATCCTTAACAATTGTTAATATATCAATTGGACTGTCATAGGTTACTCTATGCTGCTGTGCTCTTAACTGAGCTCTTTCTATTAAGACACGAGCATCTGATAATATACCAGAAGCAGTTGTTCCGATATGGTCATCTATCTGAAAAATCTTTTCAGTTGCTTCTGGAACAACTAAAGGATCAACTAATCTTTTATCTGTAACAAGGATAACTCCATCTTTACATACCATTCCTATAGCTGTGGAACCTTGTTTAACTGTTTTTTTAGCATATTCTACTTGCAATAATCTTCCTTCTGGGCTGAACATTGTGATAGCCCTATCATATCCCATTAATTGATGTGGCATTGGTTGCATTTTATTTTCCTCCTTTTATTTTAGGTTAAGTATTTTTGTTCTGCTTTGTTTAATATACCTGAAACACCTATGCTTTTCATAATAACCTTTTTGTTATTAATCTTTTCAACAAGTATCAGAGATGATTTTAATTCATTTACATATTTATTATTTACTTTGATGAGTCCTTTTTGAAGCTGCAGATTCCATTTTTCAGGCAATATTTGTATTCCTGCTTTTGCTAATCCTAATTGACCTAGGAATAACAAGGATTTATCATTTATTTCCTTTGAAACTGCTTTAAAATCATTGATTTTGTGATCTGAAATGATTTCAAAAGCTAAATATCTAGTTTTTTCTTTTAGTGTTGGTAAAAGTTTTATTCTTTTTTTGATTTTTGTATCACCTATAACGGTTTTCATTAACCGAGAAATAAACCTCTTATGGTTCTTCTCTCTTCTCTAAAAAGGCAGAAATACCTAATAGTTTATAAAGATTACTGAAAAGTTATTCTT
>JAHWIT010000040.1 GCA_019322455.1 Candidatus Woesearchaeota archaeon | reverse complement strand
ATGGAGCAATCTCACTGCATTTCTCAGCAAAAGACTTTATAGTTATTCTGTTGCATTCACATTCTCTTGGATTTTTAAAGCAGTTTGACATTATCTCAAAAAATTCTTTTGCCTCTTTCTTTTGCTCTTCAGTTAATTCCTTATCCAGTCTTCTTCTCCATCTAGGAGCATCATCATCTGTTTTGCATACTTTTGCATATTCCATCGGATCTAATTCAGAAAGGGCTTTGCATAATCTTTGAATCTGTGTTGTTATCTTAGCAGCAAGAGCAATCTTATCCTCAGTCTGCTCTTGATCCTCTACTAACATTCTTACATCTTCCCATTCATTCCCTTTAATATCATCCTCTATATCATCAATAAACTCTTTTACAGCTTTGCTGCTTTCCCTTGCTCTTTTCTCAATTTCAGGTGAAACCTCTCTTTTCAATATTTCACCATACTTCTTTGCTCCTTCAAACGCCTCTTTAGCAGCCTCAGCATTTCCCTGATTAATCATCTGTTTTGCTTCATTTATCTTCTCTTCCTTATACCTTAATGCCTTTTCAGGATCATCTCCAACTAATAACTTTTCTAATAATTCATCAATAAAATAAAACATATTGTCAGGCGTAAGCCCTGCATCTTCCTGAATCTCAACATCCCCAATATCAGCATACACATCTTCTTCTTCAAAAACTCCTTGGTTATCATCCTCAGCAGTCACTAAACTAAGCAGTAAAACAAACATAATTATAGATATTATTATTTTTTTATTCATTTTACCCTGTATAATCCAATATTTCTTATAAACCTTATTTTACCCACTTAAGTAGTGAATAAAAAAATTCAAAATTAAAAAGAAAAAATTTATTTCTTAACACCATAAGAAAATATTTTTTTCAACAAAATTTTTAAATAACTTCCTTTTGACATGTTAATATGGGAAAAACATATAAGAGCTTGCGGCCAGATACAGTGCCTACTGAAGCTGTTTCTCATGAAGATGCTACTCTTATCCTTCTTCAAAGAAAGGTTAGAACTGCATTAGATGATCTTGTTGGAAAACAAGCTTATGAAGCCTCGCAAAGAATAAAAGAATATACTCATTCAGAAGAGGATTTATCTCTTTATCTTAAAAAGACAGCTCAGGTTTTTATAATAGATGATGATTTGGCAGATTCAGCATCAAAGATTATAGTAGCTGATTTAAAGAAGTGTATTAAGGATAGCCTTAAACCTGATACTACTAAGAGTCCTCCAGTTGAAACTACTTATTCTATAGCTGTCAGAAAAGTTAAAGAGATGGATGCTAAATATTCACCTTTAGATCTTACTCAGACATTAGAAGAGAATCTTAATTGTGGAAATAAGTATAGTCCTTCTTTTCCTGGACTGCTAACTATTTTATGGGCTCTTAAGATGCATAGGCCAAAAACTTATCAAATTTCATTGCATGCTACAAAATGGTCAGATACTATAGGAGAAGCTATTAATTCATATAATTCAAAGAATGATATTAGCCAGAGTGTTGAAAGGGAAAAACTTTTTGTTTACAGTATTGCACAGAATCTAGGTGTTCTAAGCCATCGAGTGCCTAATATTGAATCTGATAAAGCATTAACAGATACAAAAGAAGTGATGTTGTTAAACAACAGTATTGAGACAAAGAGGATAATGTATGATGTAGGATTTCCAGAATCACAGCTTCTTGAAGATGTGATAGGCCATATTGAATTTCCAAGTTCATACACTGGAAAAGAATTCAATTATGACTGGGCAACAGCTACATTTATAGGAGCAATTGCAGCAGCAAGGCAGTTTGAAGGAAGATTTTATGAAAGAAAACACAGAAAAAAAAGATTCACAGTAAATCAAGTCTTTGAAGATATAGGAAAACTGTTCTTCACACCAAAAGAGATTGTTGAAGTTAAGAAGATTATAAACAGAGGATACAAATATAATGAAGAGCAGGCATGGAAATATCCGCTTCTTCAGTCTTATGCAATGCTCAATCTTTTAGTTGGAACTCTTGATAAAGAATGTAAATAAAAAAATAAAATTATTTCTTAATATTTTAAAAACATAGTTTTTAAAGCTCAAAAAGTTTTACTTTTTGATATAACCTATTGCAGCTGATAAAACAATAACATTTAGATATGTTAATATCATTGAATAATAATCAGCCATTGCCATCTTAAACAATCCTACTAACACTATCAAATCTAACACCAACATTTCTACATACCAAGTTATTCCAGTCATCCATCCTTCTTTAACAGAATTCTCTTTCACATCTCTAAACCACAAAAAAGCAGCAATTGCAAATCCAACAGCTCCTGTGAATGCCATCAAAGCACTAAACCAATCCATACCAATCCAAGCAGTATTTGCCTCCATATCCCATACAAATATTGAAGCAGCAAATGGAACTGCCCATACTATTAATCCCAATAACAGTTTTTTCAATAATTTATTCATAATATCACCCCAACATAAGATTATTCAAATTTAAAAAAAGAAAAAAAATTTACTCAGTAACTTCAGTGTAAAACAAGCTGTACCAAGGAGCTCTCTCGTTTATATTTCCCTTATTGTCCATCTCAAATCTCTTTGTTGCTTTGCCTTTGATAAATCCAAAGAATCTAACATTTTCTTTTGCTTTTATTGTAGCTGCTCCTGTTTCTTCATCAACCTCTTCTACTTCTACATCTGTCATATTTTGCAGTCTTTCTTGGTATTTTTCTCTGAATCTATCAATATTCTGCTGCAGTCTCTGCCTTGCATTCTCATTCTTTACTCTTGTTAAAGCAACCAATAATCCTTTAGGCACTCCTTCTTCAGCTTCAACTGATTTTCCTGCTGCAACTGCTTTTCCAGCATCCTCTGGCTGCCCAGCATCTTCTGGCTTTTGCGCAGCAACTAGAGAACTAGCTAAAGCCAATACAAGCAATAAAGCTATTAATTTTTTCATTATATCACCTATTTATTAATTATAATATATATTATTTAAACCTTTCTAGAAAAACATTTATATACTAATATTATGAAGACTATAAAAAAGGTGTTTAAAAAATGAAGAAAAAAAAGAGTGTGGAATATATCACTATTATCTCTATTATCATTATTATTGCAGTTGCTGTGCTGCTTGACTTAAGTGGTATAACTGGAGCTGCTACTAAACAACAAAATCTTAAGATACCAGATAAGCAGTGTTATCATATAGCAAGCAATCTTGACAAAGCTGCAGAGAACGTTGCTATTGTTCCTTATTCTTCAGGAGAACGGTTAAACCCTTGCACAGGAGAAATTATGAACGCTAGTTCTTATTTGGATAGTAATGTAGGAGCATTCTACAGGATAGTTTATGAAAATGGAGATGCAAAAGGTTTTGTGCCGCTAGGTACATCTTATATACTATGCACCGACAGAAGAGCAGAAATCACCTCAAGGCTAGGCGTATATTATTATAATAGAGGCAAAGGTTGGGGTATATATTATCTCTGGCAGAAGAATCCTCATCTACAATCACCTTACAAAGTAGAAAAGTGCAGCACAATTTAATTTTTTTTAAATTCATCCTAGAAATATCTTTTTAGATAAAACTCTTTTTAACCTTTCATAAAATCTTCTATAAAAAGGAAGTTTAGCTCTCTTTCTAGAAAGAACTTCATCAAACATACTTTCATATTTAGTACCAATATAATGAGATTGAATTTCATCAAAATTTAAAAGTACTTCACGAAGATTATCACTTGTGTTTTTTATTGAATTTCCTTTGGTTTTTCTAAATGGAACTTCTAAAAATTTATTGATTTTCCTAAGAATCTCAAATTCATCCATTAATAAATCCTCATAATAAATTTTAAGTATTGGAAGATTAAGAGTTTTAATATAAATTTTTAATTTTGTTTCCATCTGCTCTTTTTCCTTAAGCCTTTTCTTAAATCTATTCAAATTCAGATTAAATGCTTGCAAATGATATTTTTCTGAACTAAGATTCCATACCTTAATTTTGTTATAAAGTCTTCTAGCATTAATCTCTGATATAGTCAATTTGACAATATTTTGTCTTGTCATATATATTATCTTAATATTATTTTGTTCAAGAAATCTAGCAAATTCTTTAGGATCTAAAACATCAATAAATTTAGTCTTAAATCCAATAGCCTTAATTTTTTTATTATAAGTTTTTCCAAAAAATTTTTGTGCCCATTCCAATTGTTTTTTTGCATTTTGCTTTCTTTTATTTTTAGGGATATATTTCATACCAGCCCATACCTCTCCCTGCATAATTATATCAGGATGAGAATTTAGAGATTCTTTCAAATAACTACTTCCAGTTCTGCCCTGGAATAAAAGTATAAATTTATTTTTTAATACCATAAGAAAATATATTTTTAGCCTTTTCTAGATCCCCTTCATAAGTAACATTGATATAATCCCCATTGAAAAAAACAGGTCTTATCCTTTCGCCACCATCAATCATCATTTGTATAACATCTGTAATCTCTATCTCACCTCTCAGAGCAGAAGATTTTGTCTTTTTAATATAATCAAAAACCTTTCTACTAAAAAAATAATATCCCATCCCGCAAAGGTTATTAATTATTTCTTTTGGTTTTTCAATCACTTTGACAATTTTATTATCTTTGATTTCAACAGAATAACTTCTTTTAATATCATCTTCATTTTCTGTTTTCCATACTCCTAAACTCTGATCTTTTCCCCAAGAAAAATTAAATTCTCCATTGCATATGCAGTCTCCAAGAACTACTATAAAATTATCTGAAACAATATCCTTTGTTAATAATATTGCATGTGCAATCCCTTTTAATTCCTTTTGTTCAATAAATTCTGCATTTATTGGAAGTTTCTTAATAAAATCAATTAAAATTTTCTTTTTATAACCTACTATAAATATAAAATCATTAGTAAATCTTTTCCAGTAATTAATAATATGCTCTATTATAGGCTTATTATCAATAATAAGCATCGATTTTGGAATATTTAAGGTTTGAGGTATAAGTCTGCTTCCTTTACCTGCACAAAGAATAATACATTTAATATTATCAAAGCTATCTTTCATATTAATTTGAAGATTTATGATTATTTAAAAATATTTTGTTCTATAATCTTTTTATTATCTTCCTTGCCTTTTCTTTTGAATCTTTATGATCCTTTGTCAACATGGCATTCTTATGACGGACATAAACACTAGATATCTTATCCAAATGGGCTATTTTAACTCCCTTTTTAGAGAGTTTTGCCCACATTATCCAATCCATATGTGTTTTTATATCCTCAAATCTTAAATCATTTTTTCTATGCATAACAGAACAAGTAGTCATTTGATTATCTATATTTTCTAAATAATATTTATCATAAGGTTTGCAGGATTTTCTTTTTATTATGTTTCCATCTAAATCTATCCTTCTAGTCTGAGCATATACTAATCCAACTTCATGATTATTATCTAAAAAATTTACTAAAATCTTAAGATGATGCGGAAGCCAGTAATCATCATCATCCAAATAAGCTATATATTTGCCTTTTGCTCTATCCAGTCCATAATTTAAAGCAGAACTCAATCCTCCATTTTTCTTATAAAAATATTTTATAGCATTACAATTAAATTCTTTTATTATATATTTAACATCTTCTCCTCCATCGTTCACAACTAACAATTCAAAATTCTTGTAAGTTTGGTCCATTACACTTTTTATTGCTCTTCTCAGCATTTTAGGCCTGTTATAAGTTGGCATTATAACTGAAACAACTGGATTATCTTTTCTTAGTTCATCAAAAAAATCAATATATTTTCTGCCTATCTTTTCTACACTAAAATTATTAACAGCATATTCTCTACCAGCCTTACCAATTTTTTCCCTTAGTTTGGGATTTTCTATTAACATCTTTAAATATTTATACCAATCTTTTTCAGTATAAGCAAAATATCCTGTTTCACCGTGCTTAATTACCATCTTATCTGCTTCTGTAGGTGTACAAATAACAGGCAAACCAGCTGCCATATAAGACAAAACCTTAGTAGACGGCTTTCTTTTCTCCCATTTATCACTAAAATCTTTGATAGTAACACCAATATCTGATTGTGCAAGTATTTTTTGCCAAGCAGACATCTTCCATGGAATGAATCTTATTATCCCATCATCCTTTAATGGAACACAATTAGTATTATACACTAATTTTATTCTATAATTACATTGTTTTGCTAGTCTTTCAATAATTGGCTCTAATTTTTCTATATACTTCTTGTTATTAAACAGGCCCTGCCAAATAATATCTAAGCTGTCTTTTTCCCTGTATTCCTTTTTATATATAGTATTAATTATAGGTAATTCTATCAATCTAAAAATAGAACTGTATTTTTTTACTACATCTTCTTGTAATGGATTTATTATAATAAATCCATCCATTAATTCTAGAAATTCATTATCCTCTTCATAATCCTTCCTGCAT
>JAHWIT010000006.1 GCA_019322455.1 Candidatus Woesearchaeota archaeon | reverse complement strand
TGAGATATCCATATCAAAACAAATAAAATTAGAGAATAATAAAAAAGGAGATAGAAATCATTTGCCAGAGCAGTGAATTTAGCCTGGAATAGAATAGATTTTCTTAATAGATTTTCTCCAATAACAAACGGGTTAAATTGAGCAATGTTTCTTATGTAATCTGGCATGCTTTCAAGAGGAAGTATAACATCTGAAAGGAATAAGAAGACGCTGCCTAATGAAATTGAGGCTAATGTTGCTGTTTCTTCTGATGTAAATAGATATCCAATAAACATTCCAATGAAAGAGAAAAATGTTGTAATAAGAAGCATAGCAGGAATTGATGTTGTTAAGCTTGCGAGAATTTGAGCTTTAAAGAATTTTATTGAGATAGCAACTATAATTATTAATTGGATAGAAACTAGAAATATGTTTGTAAGGAAGGTTGCTAATATAAAGGTTATATCTCTTGTTGGAGTAATAAAATTTCTAAAGTATGCGAGTGAATGTTTTTCCATCATAACAAGAGTGGTTGATAGCAAGATTGAAATAAACATTACGACTAGGACAATGAGTGGAGGAAATAAAAAATTAAGGTAGGATTTTTCTGGAACAACTGTTTTTATTTGAGTTGTTATTGGGTTGACAATTGTGGCTGCATTTTGAATTTCTATTGATTCAAGGTTATTAGTTATTGTATTGAGTGATGTTTGTATTTCATCTATTTTTGTTGAGCTGTCTGTTACAGTAGAAGTTATTGAATTTGTTAATTGATTTAATGCGATATCTACTTCTGTTACTAATCTAGCTATTTTTTCCCAGTCTGCTTCTGAAAGATTGTTTGGATCTTCTATTTTACTGTAGATATTGTATAAAAATGTATTAATAGAATTAATTTCCTGATTGATTGAATTTTTTGTGGAAGAAGATATGCAAGAGGAAACATTTTCAGAACAATTTGTGCTTAAAATATCTATTTTAGCTGTAACTTCTGGGATTATTTCTTGAGCAAATTTTATTTTTTCTAAAACATATTCTCTTATTTCATTTGAAGTTGAAGAAAGTTCTGGAAGTTTATTGCTAATTTCTTGGTTAAATTGATCAAGATCTATTATAATTTGTTGATTGTTTGTTTCTAGATTTTCTAAGATTGGTTTATTGCTGTTAATATCTTCTCTTGTTTTTTCTATTTTATTTAGTAGATTTGTAGTAAGATCAAGGGTTAATTCTGATGAACGTTCCTGTACTTTTGTGGATAATGTGTCAAGAACCATCCATATAAGATTTACTTTAGAATAATCTACATAAAAAACAATTTCATTTATTTTGTCTGATTCTACTGTTAAATCAGGTGGAAAGATTATACAAGTATGGAGTTTCCCTAATTTAATTTGTTCTATGCAGAGTTCTTGAGTATCTATTTGTTGAACTCTAAATTCTTTATCCTCTAATTTTTCTATAAAGGAGTTTGTTAATTCTGTGTATGATTCTGAGTAAACTCCAAGATTAAGGCTGTATTTGCTTATGTTACCAAATGCTATTCCAACCAAAAAGATAACTAAAAGAGGACCAAGGATTATAATAAGAGCAGAGCTTTTACTTCTAATTAAAAGCTTTAAATTCTTTTTAATAATTTTAAATAAAACTGACATCTATTACCTCTTTTTATTTTAAATTTATTTTTTTGATGAATGCCTTTTTTGTATTGATTCAAATACAGATTCTAATGAATTTTTTTTATATTTCTTTTTTAATTGTGAAGGTGTTCCAACTGCAATTATTTTTTGTTGATGAAGTAAAGCTACTCTAGTGCATACTAATTCTAGTTCTGATATGAAATGAGAAGCTATAATTATGGTTTTACCGGCTTTGTGAAGCCAATTAATTAATTTCCATGTTTCTTTTCGTCTTATTGGATCAAGGTCTGCTGTTGGTTCATCAAGGATAAGTATTTTTGGATTATGAATCAATGAGCAAGCAATGCTTAGTCTTTTTTCCATTCCTCCTGAAAGTGTTTCAGCTAATTGTTTTCTTGCATCAAAAAGTTCTGTTGTTTTAAGCAAGCGTTCTGTATTTATTTTGGTTATTTTATAGGGTAATTTGTATAATGCACCAAAATGTAATAGATTTTCTTCTACTGTTAATTTTGGATAAAAGGAAGATGTTTGTGCTGAAAAGCCAAATGTTTTTCTTACTTCTATTAAATGTTTAATAATTGGTTTATAGCGCTTATCTTTATAAGAATAGAATAATAGGTCTCCTAATTCTGGTTCATAATAACCTACAAGTGTTTTTAAGATTGTTGATTTGCCAGAACCAGACATTCCAATTATACCAAATATTTCTTTATCATTAATCTCTAGATTAACTCCATCTAATACTATTCTTTTTCCAAATTTCTTTTTAATATTTTTTAGTTGTATTATTGGAGGCATTGTTTTAGATTTAGAAAATAGATTATATAAATTTAACTATTGTTTAATGTCTCCAAATTAATATGATGGAGAAAAAACACAATAATCCAATAATAAAGAATGGAACTAATCTTTTTGTTTTATAAGAATTAGACTCATAAATAATCAAAGGATCTTGATTTGGGATAAATGGTCTTTCTTTGTATATATTTTCTTTTGTAATTGAATCTTCTTCGATTTCATAAGATTCTTCAATTTCTTTTTCTATGATTTCTATTGATTCTGTAATATCTTTTGTTGTTTTTTGATTGTCTTTTCTTATTTTTACTTTGAGTTTATAATCTCCTGGCTCTGCTTCTGGAACAGTGTTTTCTAATTTGACTGTTCTGGATTCTTGTTTTTCTAATAGAAAGTTTTGCTGATTTTCTTCTCTATTGCCGCTATAACATTTACTACCTCTGTAAACATAGCTCCATATATCAATGTTTATATCTTTGTTTTCGTTGTTTGTTAATCTAACTTCTGTTTCAAAGGGATTATTTGTTTCAATTTTATTTGGTTTTGAGATTAATTTGTATGTGAATTTTGAAGAAGAAGTTGAAGCAGTTGATGAACTTGATGTTGAGGGGCTTTTTTTATTGCATTCAGAAGATCTGCCATTTAAATCAATTGTTTTTTTAGCTTCTTGATCTAATCCTTCTATAACAATAGTATAATCATCGTCATCGTAATCTTCATCACAATTTAGGTCTAATTGAATTGGAATAGTTAATGTATAGTTTGTGAATTTATTTTTAAAGTGCATTGTAGTTTTGTCAGTTACTTTTTTTCCATTTTCAATATAAGCATAAACAGCATATTTTAGAGTATCTCCTCTATAAACATTGACTTTAACATCAACAATATCACCAAATTCTGCAGAAGAAGGTGAATCTAATATTTGTATAGATGATAATGGATTTGTACTTTGCTCTTCATCAACTACAAAAAACATTGCAGAAACAAAATTGTTAGAAAGATTGATATCATTACAGGTTGAATTAGTGATGTTTGCTTTAATAAAATAAGCATCTCCTTTTGCTAAAGAAGGAGAATATTCTGAAGAGGTTTTGTAATTTAAGATGTTTTCTATATTCCATGGAGAGTATGTTTTATCAATATTGCCTGTAGAATCTTCTATCCATTTTTCTATTGTTAAGTTTGCTTTTTCATTTCCTTTTAATTTCATTGCTTTTATTTTAAATTTAGGATCTTCAAATACTGTTCCATTTAATATGATTAAAATTGTCCAATCACAACCAGAAGTAACTGAAATACTATTTTCTTGTCCTGGGGTGCCTCCTTCGATGCTTTGCAGCCAATTATTTGGATCACTTGAATAACCATCTATGTCTATTCTTTCTAAAGAATGATTTTCATTTACCCAATCATCATAGGTTACTACATCAATTATATTATCGTTGTTGTCTCTTAAGATAATTGTTTCTCCTGTGTTTAATAATGTGCCTGTGTATTCGTGATTACAGTTAGTGTTAGGGTAACGGTCTAAGAAATCATTGTTTTCTCCTGAATCATTTAATGTGTTGGCAATAACTAAATAATTATTTATTGCTGTGTTTGAAGGAAAAGTAAATCCAATGCCTTCAAAATACCAATTAGAAATATCTTCTCCTTGTCCATATAATTCAATGTATTCAAAATCATATTCATTGCCAGCAGGATTATACATGAGTTCATTTATAACAACATCAGCTATAACTGAGTCTATTAAGACTAATACTAAGAAGTATAAAAATAATTTATACATAATTCCTCCACTATCACCTCTACCAAACTCCTGCTAGTTTTTGTCCACAAGGACATTTGCCATTTTTTAATTTATTTTTAGTAATATTAAACCCTTCTCTATCAATAACTATTTTATTACATTTAGGGCATCTTGTTTTTTCGTCTTTTTCTGTTTTGATATTTCCAATGTAAACATAATTTAAACCAGCTTTTTTTGCTATATTAGCTGCTTTTAAAAGAGTATTCTCCTCTGTTGGTGGATAATCCCTCATTAGATAGTCTGGAAAAAATCTAGAAAAGTGTAACGGGACGTCAGGTCCAACAGTCTTCTTTATCCATTCGCACATTTTCTTAATTATTTTTATATCATCGTTAAGTCCAGGAATAACGAGATTAGTCAACTCTAACCAAACACCCATTTCATGCACTGTTTTAATAGTATCTAAAACTGGTTGTAGCCATGCCCCTGTAATTTCTTTATAATATTTATCAGTAAATCCCTTTAAATCAATATTCACTCCATCAATGTATTTATACAATTCTTTTAATGGTTCTTGGTTAATAAATCCATTTGTAACACAGATGTTTTTTAATCCTTTTTTTCTTGCTAACTTAGCTGTATCAAGCACATATTCATAGAATATAACTGGTTCTGTATAGGTATAAGCAATTGATTTACAGTTATTATTAATTGCTTCTTCAACTACTTTTTTTGGAGGTAGATTGATAAAGGGAACTTCATCTGGCATTGCTTGGCTAATTTGCCAGTTTTGACAGAATTTGCATCTTAGGTTGCAACCAGAGGTTCCAATTGAATATGCTTGAGTGCCTGGAAGAAAATGGAATAAGGGCTTTTTTTCAATTGGATCTATGTTAACTGAACAAGGAGCTGCATAAACTAGGCTGTATAAAGTTCCATCTTGATTTTTTCTTGCTCTGCAGAAACCATATTTATTTGATTTAATTATGCAGTTTCTTGGACAGATATGGCATTGAACAATTTTATTCTTTAATTTGGTGTAGTACATAGCTTCTTTCATGATATTTAGGTTGTATTTTTTTAATAAATAAATAATTTTCTAGTGTTTGTTGTTATTCCCAAATAGTTAGAAAACTTTAATAAAGCTAAACTTTATAATGAATTTTAAATTAGTGGGGGTAATATTATATGGGTTTTTTTTTCAAAAAGAAGAAAGAAGTTGCTAAACTACCTAAAGAAGAGTTAGAGGTTCCTCCAGCTCCTCCGACAACAGAGGAATTGCCTTCTCCTGAAGAGGTTGCAACAATAAAAGCTGTTAAGGAAGCTGTAGAAAAACCTGTTAAACAAAAATTAGTTCCTTCGGTAGTAGAACAAATGGAGGAAAGAGCAGTAGAAGAAACTAAAGAATTGGTAGAGGA
Organism: Candidatus Woesearchaeota archaeon; assembly: GCA_019322455.1. Classification (GTDB taxonomy): domain Archaea; phylum Nanobdellota; class Nanobdellia; order Woesearchaeales; family WJKL01; genus JAHWIB01. The sequence goes on along the minus strand of JAHWIT010000006.1, from coordinate 13,910 downwards.
AAGAGAGGATCTAAGATTACAAAAACCAATATTTATTTCTTTAGAATCATTTAAAGATATAATTGATGAGATTAGTTTAACTAGCAATATATTGAAAGAGAATGAAGATATTTTAACAAGGATAAATGAATTCAAGGAAGATGAAGATAAACAATTCAATAAGTGGGAATCACAGTTAAAGGATATGCAAAAAAAATTGATTTATGTTGATAAAGCATTGTTTGGAATGAAATAAAAGGAGGATAAAAAATGCCAGAAGAAATGCCTGTTTATGTAAAAATTGATGAGTATAGGGATGTTCTTGATGTAATGAACATGATTAAGAATAAATTAGAGGAAGCAAAAGAGACTCTTGCTAAAATAAACGAATTAAAAAATGAAGAAGATGCAGAACTAGAGCTTTGGCATACAGGAATAGAAGAGATAGAAAGAAAGATAACTTTTGTTGATAAAGCTTTGTTTGAACCATCTACTTTATAGGTGAATTTAATGCCAAAAAAAGAGAAGGAGAAAGAAGAATCATTCTATGTAGGAATAGATGATCCTATAGAGATAAGAAGATCAATATTAGAATCTTCAAAAGAAGCTGTTCAGTATCTGCAAAGAGCTGAACGTTTTAAAGCTCTTAGAGCTGAAAAAGTAGAACAAATATCAAAATTAAAAAATTCAATTAAAGAACTCAAAAAATTAGTTAGAAAGGTTAAAGTTGCTCTTCCAAAAACAAAATTAAGAACTATGTTGCATGAAAGAGAGAAAAGATTGAAGAGAGAAGAAGCTGATAGAAAAAAAGCAGAGTTAGAAGCAGGAAGAAGGAAAGCTGTTGTTAAGGAAGAGAAAGAAGTAGTAGAAAGAGTAGAAGAGAAAAAAGAGATGACAGAATTAGAAAAACTAGAATCAGAACTTGGTGAGATTGAATCACGATTAAGTAGATTGAGTTAATTCTTTATTTTAATTAATTATTGTTTTTTTATTAAATATATTTAGCTTCATTGTTTTGCTTTCTCCTCAATTGTACTGGCAAAACAATGAAGCTTGTATTTGCGCGCTTTTTCGCTTGCTGTTTAAAAGATTGCGAAAAAGCGCGATATAGCATAACTTTTTTATATTGCTGATTTATTTTAGTTTTAGTCCTGTTTATGAGGGGATGCCGGAGTGGCCAATTGAAAATCGTAGATTTTCAAAGCGTCCGAAATCTACGATTTCAGACCAAACGGGATAGATTTCCGGCATCTGGGTGCTAGAAAATCCAAACTCAAATTATTGAGTGATGAGGTCTCAATAAGAGATCAATGAAATACTCTATGGGCCATCTATTGGCTTAGTGCCTACTGGGGTTCGAATCCCCATCCCCTCATTAATATTTATCAACTATAAAATGGAATCCAATAATTTATATTCAAACCTAGCTAAGATTTGTGTTAAATTTTATGATTTATCTATTAATCATATAGAAGTTGCAGGTTTCTTTAATGAAAAAATATCTAAATTTAAACCTAATAAGATATTGTTTATAGGAGGATTTTTTAAAGTTGCTAAGGAATTAATCAAAAAAGGATATGATGTGGTTGTTGTAGATTATACGGATGAGATGGTAGAGGAAGGTAAAAAACGATTACCTGAAACAAAAGTAATCAAAGGAGATATTAGAGATTTGCCTTTTGAAAATGAATTTGATACAATTATGGTTATAGGAAGGGTCTTCACTCATATGTATTCAGATGAAGATATAAAAAATTCTCTTCAAAGTATTAGAAAAAGTTTGAAACCTAATGGTATTTTGATTTTTGATAATTATGAAGATACAAAAATCATGAAAACAAATTATTTCAATGGAAAGATAGAAGTCAAAGACGGGGAAATTGAAATAGCTAGAAATTCTTCTACAGAATTTATTTCTGAAAAACCATTTATAATCAATTGGAAGGCAACTTATATTGTAAAAGAAAAAAAGGGTGAAATCCACAGGTTCAATGATGAAATGAAACATAGGGCTTTTTCAAGAAAGGAGATAAAAGAATTTCTTGAAAAAAACGGTTTTGAACATGTTGAAGAAGGAGATAATTTTGATGAGACAAGTTTTTATTCAATAGGAAGAAAGAAAGTTTAACTTCTATATCTCTTTTATTAGTTTTTATGCAAACGTTTTTATACTAATTCTATGATTAAATAAATATGCCTATAGAAATTTGTACTGTTGGTGGATATAATGAAGTTGGAAAGAACTGTACAGCAATAAAAGTAGATGATGAAGTCGTAATAATAGATATGGGTGTTCATCTAGAAAGTTATATTAAATATACTGAAGATGAAGATGTGCATGATATTTCTGCTAAAGAATTGATAAAAGTTGGGGCGATTCCAGATATTTCTGTTATAGAGGATTGGAGGGGGAAGGTCAAAGCAATAATTCCAACGCACGCTCATTTAGATCATGTTGGAGCAATACCTTATTTAGGCAATAAGTTTGATGCTCCTGTGTTATGCACTCCATTTACAACTGCTGTTTTAAAGACTATATTAAGAGATGAGAATATTAAGATAAGAAATGATATAAAAACATTATCACCAAATGCTGTTTATCATCTTAGTAAAAATATAAAGATTGAGTTCATAAATATGACTCATTCAACTCCCCAAACAGTTATGGTTGCATTGCATACAAAATATGGTGTTATTCTTTATGCAAATGATTTTAAATTTGATTCGTTTCCAGTATTAGGAAGAAAACCTAATTTTGAAAGGTTGCGAGAACTTGGCAAAAAAGGGATATTGGCTTTGATCTGTGATTCAACATACTCTGCGATTAAGGCCAAAACTCCTTCTGAAGGTGTTGCAAAAGAGATGTTAAAAGAGGTTATGTTAGGAACAGAGTCAAAAGGCAAGGCAGTTATTGTAACGACATTTTCATCTCATTTAGCTAGGTTAAAATCAATAATTGAGTTTGGCAAAAGAATGAATAGGAAGATTTTGTTTTTAGGCAGGTCATTGTCAAAATATGTAAGAGCAGGGGAGGACATTAATATTATAAAATTCTCAAAAGATGCTAAAATTTTGAGATTTAAAGGCCAGATAAGCGGACAGTTAAAAAAGGTTCAGAAGAATCCTGGAAAGTATCTTTTGGTTGTAACAGGACATCAAGGAGAGGGAAAGGCGATATTAGCAAAGATGGCGAGAAATGAATTTTCATTTAAATTTCAACCAGAGGATCATGTTATATTTTCCTGTAAGGTTATTCCAACAAAGATTAATAAGGAAAATAGGGAAAAACTAGAAAATAGTTTAAAGAACTTAGGAGTAAGAATATTTAGAGATGTTCATGTTTCAGGACATGCTGCTAGAGAAGACCAACGCGACTTAATAAATATGGTTAAGCCAACGCATATAATCCCTGCTCATGGAGAACCAGGGATGAAGGCTGCTTTGGCTGATTTGGCTTATGAAATGGGTTATAAAGAAGAGAAAGTACATATAAAGCAAGATGGAGAGATGCTTTCTTTAAAACCATAAAAAATATAAATAAGTGATTATTTACGAGTAATAAGTGGGGGTAAATATGAAACTTACTTTAGCAGAACCAAAATACCTTAAAGAACCTATATCCATAATCTCAGACCTTGTAACAGAAGCTAGATTTAAGATTACTCCAGATTCTATTGAATTAGTAGCAATGGATCCTGCAAATGTTGCAATGGTTATATTCAAGCTTTTATCTTCTACTTTTACAGAATATAATATAGAAAGTCCAACTGAGATTGCAATAAATCTAAGCAATTTAAAACAGATTTTAAGAAGGGCAAAGCCAAATGATATGCTAAGTTTGGAGTTAGATACTGAGAATAAACTTAAAATTCAATTAAAAGGCGGTTCTACTAGGACATTTTCTTTGCCTATAATTGAGCTTGAGGAAAAAGAGCAGAAAGTGCCAAGTTTAAATTTTCCTTTAACTATAACTACTACTACAGATGTTCTTAATGATGCAATAGAGGATGTTGATATAGTTGCTGAATCTGTTTCTTTTGCTGCTGAGCCAAAGAAATTTACTATTCAAGCAGAAGGGGACCTTTCAAAGGCTCATATAGAAATAAATGAAAATGAAAACACCAAAATTACAACAGAGGGTTCAGATAAGGTTAAATCAAAATATTCAATTGAATATCTTAAAAAGATGATTGCTGGAAGCAAAATAGCAAATAATGTTACTATTCAATTTAATAAAGATTATCCTTTAAAGTTAGAGTTTAAAGAGGTTGATAGAATTCTATTGAGTTTTATACTCGCTCCGCGGGTAGAAAACGACTGATATTATGCGAGATATAGTAATTAAAGGAGAACATATTGTTCATGGAATTTACATTACTGTCATAGTTATTCTAGCTATTGCTCTAATTTTCAAATCATCTGATAGTTGTAGTCCTTCTTTGGATGAGACTGAAGATAAGGAAATAGAAGAAAAAGAAGATGACACAACAATTCAAATGGTCAAGAATGCTTCTATTACAATTATAAAAAATACAAATCCAAAAAGTTCATCTGTTACTATTCCTACAACAACAACCAGCACTACAACAACCCCTTCTAGCCAAACTAATACTAGTCAGAATGAAACAACAACAGAAGAGGATGAGGAAGAACCAGAAGAAGGGTTGCTGCTTATAACAGGACAGGTTGAGATAGATATTGATAGAATAACGACTGAGAAAAAGGGAGAGAATTGGGCTAAGGTTGTGAAAATTAAATATACTATAAAGAATCAAAAGACTAATTTTTATCCAAGGATTTTAGTATATCTATGGGATGATAATGATGATGCTGATATAAGAAACTATGTTGAAGAAGAAATTTATCTTTCTAAACTAAAAGCAGGTGAAGCTTTGACTGAAGAAAAGGATGTGAGTATAAGCTATAATGAGATTAATAAAGAGAAAACACTTAAATTAGTATTAGAAGATGAAGATGGATATGTTTTAGATGCTGCAATTAAAAAATTCACAACTTAATTAGGTATATCAAAATTTAGTATTTCTGTGCTTGTAGATTTTAAATTGTACTTAAACAAGAAATAATTAGTCATGACTAAATTTTGGTATGCTTGTTGAACATTCATTCGGTTTGTTCTCCTTCTGCTTCCTCTTCACTTGAATAAGATGGAACTGCTGTTTTACTGATTATTAGGATATCTCCAACAGCTTTTACTAATTGATGCGGAACAATAACTCCTTTTGCACTACCTAATACCTTAGTAAGAAAACTATTTTTGGTGGCTTTAACTTTCCAACCAAATATTTTTGTTTGAGTTAGTATGCTTTCCTCTACATCTCCAAAATAATCTCCAGTATCAGTGAAAACCTTCATATCGTATGTTTGACTTATCTTTTTCATCTTGAGCATTTTGGTATCACCCTCACTTTCTGTTGTTATAGAATTTAACTATTTATATATTTTTCTATATTGAATCCAAAAGTTTTAAAAGAATATATTATTATGGTATTTAAATGAGATATAAGAATTTAATTCTAATAGGAACTTCACATATTGCAAAACAGAGCTTAGAAGAGGTAGAAAGGGTTGTTAAGGATAAAAAACCTGATATTATTGCTTTAGAGCTTGATAAAAAGAGATTTTATGCTTTAACTCAGAAAAAAACTCGAAAAATTGGCTTAAAGGATATAAAAAGAATTGGTTTAAAAGGATTTATATTTAATATGATTGGGGCTTGGGTTGAGAGAAAATTAGGAAAATATGTGGGAGTGAAGCCTGGAAGTGAGATGCTGAAAGCAATAGAGTTAGCTAAGAAAAACAAGAGCAAGATAGCTTTAATTGATCAGGATATTGAGATTACATTACAAAGGCTTTCTAATGCAATAACTTGGAGAGAGAAATGGCATTTTATTGTTGATATATTAAAGGGAGTGTTTTTGCGCAAGTCAGAATTAAAGAAGCTTGGTATTGAAAGATTAGATTTAACAAAGGTTCCTAGTAAGAAGCTGATAAAAAGATTAACTAATGAAGTTAAGAAGAGGTATCCTGGTGTTTATAGAGTACTTGTGGAAGAAAGAAATGAGGTAATGGGCACTAATTTAAGCAGATTAATGGATGAGAATCCTGAGAAATTGATTTTAGGGGTAATTGGAGCAGGTCATGAAGATGAGATGTTAAAGCTGATTAAAAAGCCTGATGTAAGTTATTCTTTTAAGATTAAAGATTTAAATAAGGCTTTGTAGAAACCCTAAATTTTTCTTGCTCGAACCACTGCAAATTGATATCGAGCAACAATTGTAGTCTTACGATACGTTTATTAGAAAAATTTCACCAAAGGTGTTGGGTTTTCTACAAAGCCTTTAAATAAGAAAATTTTATAAACATAAAAATTAATTTTACTGCTTATGTACAATTTAATTGATAAGATTAGAAGATATTTTACATTTACTAAAGATGAACTTATATCTATTGGCGCTGCTTCGTTGATTCTTGGTTTTGTGTTTGCTCTAAGAGAATGGCAGAATGCTTCTATTGGTGATTTTTTTGCAGGAGTATTAATAGTTCTTGTGAGTCTTTTATTTCATATAGCTGTGCAGAAGATTGCTGGATTGCATGATGGTTTTGGAGTTGAATTTAAGGTATGGTGGATGGGATTATTAATTGGATTAACTATTACTTTTATTACAAAAGGAAGTGTTTGGTGGATTGTGTTTCCAGGGGGCCTTGTTTTTTCAATGCTAGCCAGGCATAGACTAGGGAAGTTTAGATATGGTATGAATTATTGGCCAATGGCTATAATTGCTTTTTCTGGACCAATAGCATCAATTGTTTTTGGTACAATTTTTAAGAATATTAATCTTTATATTCTTAATTCTGGCTTTGGTTTGTTTGACAAAATATTTATATTTAATTTAGTATTGGCTGCCTGCCAGATGCTTCCAATACCTCCATTAGACGGCCATTATATGTTTTTTGCTTCTAGATCAACATATGCTTTTCTTTTAGGAGTAATAGTTACTTATGTAGTATTGGTTCTTGGTCTTCAAATATATTCGTGGGTGTGGGCAATAATAATTGGAGCTATATTATGGTTGATATATTATATTAAATTTGAGAGGGTTGCTTGGTAAGATGGGAATAGATATAATTATGTGGAAAAGTTGGGCAGAGGTTTTTTTTGTTTTATTATTACTTATTGGTTTTTTTGTTTCAATAGCTGTGCCTAATCCTTGGATAAGTTATTTGGTTATATTTTTAACTGGTCTTCTTTCAGGAAGATGGATTTATAAGAAAAAGGGCAAACAACCATTATTTCCATTTTTCCTTATAATTGCAGGATTCCTTTTTGGATATATGTTAGGAGCATATCCTTCAGATAGAGTATATGCAAAGATAATTGCTATACTTTTTATAATTGGAGCAATAATTGGTTATTATATTCATAAGAAAGGATATATTAAAGTTTGATTTTGTTTTTGTGGGGGCAGAATGGTTACAAAAGAAGAATTTGGTCAGTTTATTGCAGAATTTGAATCATTTAGAGATATGTTTATAGAAGAAATAACAAAATTAAAAACTGAAATGGAAAATATAAAAGAAATGTTAAATGATGTGATAAAAGAGACAAAGGTTAATGTGAGCAAAAAGATTGGTTAGTACTGGACTGGAAGTAGCAAGACCACTGGACATTTGGCCACAAACTATTTAAATAAAATTTCTTTATTTTTAATAATGCTGAAAGACTTTAAACCAAGATTATATCAGGAAACGATTTTATCTACTGCTGTTAATAACAATGCTTTAGTTGTTTTGCCAACTGGAATGGGAAAAACAGCAATATCAATGATGCTGGCTGTACAGAGGTTTAAGCAGTATCCTAATTCTAAGGTTTTGATTTTAGCTCCAACTAGGCCATTGGTTGAGCAGCATATTGAAACTTTTAAGAAATATTTAGATATTTCTTCTGAGGAATTTAGTGTTTTTACTGGATTTGTTAAGCCAGATAAAAGAGCTGAATTATGGAAGAAATCTAAGATTGTTTTTTCTACACCTCAAGGATTAGAGAATGATATTATAACAGGAAGGATTGATTTATCAGATGTTTCTTTGCTTGTTTTTGATGAAGCACATAGAGCTGTTGGAGATTATGCTTATGTTTTTGTTGCAAGGCAGTATTACAAAAAGGCAAAGTATGCTAGAATATTAGGATTGACTGCTTCTCCTGGTTCTGATTTAGAAAAGATTCAAGAGGTTATTAAGAATCTGTTTATTGAAAAGGTAGAGGTAAGAACTGATCAAGATCCTGATGTTAAACCTTATATAAAGGATATAAAAGTTGAATGGATAAAGGTAAAGCTTAATCCAATGTTTAAAGAGATCCAAGGATTTTTGAAGGTATTTGTCCATGATAGAGTTAGTAAGTTGAAGAAATGGGGGATTTTACAAAGAAAGGATATAAGTTTTGTTAATAAAACTGATTTATTGGCATTACAGGCTCAATTAAGAGGGAGAGTTGCTTCTGGTGAAAAAAACTTTGTTTTGTGGAATGCTATTAGTGTATTAGCTGAGATAATGAAGGTTCAGCATGGGCTTGAGTTATTGGAAACACAAGGTGTTAATGCTTTGTATGGGTATCTTAGTAAGTTAGAAAAAGAAGGGTATAGTTCAAAAACAAAAGCAATAAGGAATGTTGTTGCTGATATAAATTTTAAATCTGCCTTAATAAAAACGCAACAAATGTTTGAAAAAGGATTTCAACATCCTAAATTGATTGAACTGCAAAAGTTAATTGAAAGAGAAGTAAAAGATGATGTTAAGATAATTATTTTTAATCAATATAGAGATAATGCAAAGAACATTGTTGAGGAATTGAATAAGTTAGAGAATGTTTCTGCAAAATTGTTTGTAGGACAGCAGAAAAAAGGAGAATCAGGATTAAGTCAAAAAGAACAAAAAGAGATGCTTGATGAATTTAGAAATAATTCATTTAATGTGTTGGTTGCAACTTCTGTTGGAGAAGAAGGTTTAGATATTCCTAAGGTTGATTTAGTGGTTTTTTATGAACCAATACCTTCTGCAATAAGGCATATTCAAAGAAAAGGAAGGACTGGAAGGCAGGAGAAAGGAAGAGTGATTATTTTAATGACAGAAGATACAAGAGACGAAGGTTATAGGTGGAGTGCACATCATAAAGAAAAGAGAATGTACAGAAATTTGTTTAGTTTGAAGTCAAAATTAATATTGAATGATAATAGCCAGAGAAATCTTGAAAGATTTGTTCCTGATTCTGAGAAGGTTAAGATATTTGCTGATCATAGAGAAAAAGGTTCAGGAGTAATAAAGGAATTAGTTGATTTGAATGTTGAGCTTAAGCTTGAGCAATTAGATACTGCTGATTATGTTTTGAGTTCCAGGTGTGGAATTGAATTTAAGACTGTTGAGGATTTTGCAACTTCAATTATTGATGGAAGGTTATTGGATCAGATAAAACAAATTAAGAATAATTTTGAAAGGCCTCTTGTTTTGATTGAAGGAGAACAAGATTTGTTTTCTGTGAGGAATATTCATCCAAATGCTATTAGAGGAATGTTGGCTACAATTGCTGTAAGTTATGGTATTCCTCTTTTGTTTACAAAAAATTCGAAAGAATCAGCTGCTTTGTTATTAGCAATTGCTAAAAGAGAGCAGGATGAGACTGGAAAGGATTTTTTAATGCATGCGGACAAAAAACCATTGACATTAAAAGAGCAGCAAGAGTATATTGTTAGTGCATTACCAAATGTTGGTGGGACTCTTGCAAAGGAATTGTTGAAAAGATTTAAGACAGTTAAGAAGATAGTTAATGCAAAAGAAGAAAGATTGAAGAAGGTTGGTAAAATAGGAGAAATAAAAGCCAAGAAAATAAGAGATGTTTTGGATAATGAGTATTTAGAGTGATTTATTTGCTTGGTATATCACTAACAACTAATGTTTGTGTTCCTTGTATATCTTTTATTGTTCTGATGTTGTTTTGAATGAAATCTTCTAGTTTTCTCATATCAGGAGCACTTAGTTTGATTACTATATCATATTCTCCATAAACTTCATGGATGTCTTCTATTTCTTTGAATTTTAATAGTTTATTTGAAACTGTTTTCTTTTTTCCATATTTTGTTATGATTAACATATATGCTAAAGCTTTTGGCATTTTATCACCTCTTATTAATCGTCCAAATATTAGACCAATTTTCTTTTTTAAGTAGTTTAACTTTTCCTAAATCTCTCAGTTCTCTTAAATAGTCAGATGCTGTCGAATGTCTAATATTTAATAATCTTGAAATCTGTTTAGCTGTGAAATTATTATTCTCTAACAGTTTTAATATTTTTTGTTTTGGATTTCTATTAGATTTATTTTTTCTTCTAGTTAGATTAAAAATTAAATCTTTTCTTTTTTGATTATGATCAAATCCTATTAAGTTAAGAAATGTTTTTTGAGATGAATGATAGATTGTAAATGAATATTTGATGTTCTTACCCGCTTTAAAATTAGCTTTGATTTTAGATGTTTTAATTTCTGTAAAATTTTTATTCATCAAAAACAAGATATCCTGAAGTAATTCTCTATTAGTTGAATAATAATCGATATTGCTATCATAAACATGGCCTTCATCATCAGCAAAAGCTCTTAAAAAAGAAGCAACTAATTCTTTAGGAAGTTCAAAGAGTCTTTTAGGAACTCTTGAATTAAAGGTATCAAATTTTATATTATAAATATGAGATAAAACATATCCAATTAAATTTGGTATTATCAAATAGCCGCTTTGGTAATTTTTAGTTGTTGGAACTTCTCCAAATATAGATAAATCCCTTTCAAAAGAATCTAATAATTCAAGAGAAAAATTTCTATATTCTGAATGAGTTTTTCCTTTTGGTAAAAGACTACCAAAACCTCCACCAACTGAACCATCCCCTAGAAAATGTGCAACTATTTTTATCAATCTTTCATCTTCTTTTAAAGGAAGGGCAGGATTTTGAATTATAGAAGAGGAACTTGGTCCTTTTATAGAAATAATATTTTTTTCAAATTTTGCAATAGAAAATTCAGGAAATATTTTTGATAATTTAATAATAAACCATAAAGGAATAAAGTGGATTTTAATTCTAAAATTTAAATCTGTTTTTCTTCTTTTCCATTGTTTAAAAGTAGACCAATTTAATCTGTTGCTAAAAAATTGATTGTTAAATTCTTTAAATTTATATTTCTTTATTCTTGAAAATATTTTTTTATGAAAATCCTCCCTTAAATAAACAAAAATCCTATCTGAGGGAAATGCATCTATATGAAATTCTCTTGATTTAGTTTCTTGATTTTTTGATTTCATTTTAAAATCACCAAATTATATGCAAGAACTAATAAGATTTTATTCTTTAAATACTTTCTCCCGACGCATGTCCAGTGCTAAATGGTCATATTTCTTAATCTTTTTACACGTTCATGAAGAGAAGGATGAGTAGAAAAGAGGTTTATTAATCCATTGGTCTTCCTAAAAGGATTAATAATAAATAAGTGGGACGTTGCTTGAGTTGTACTTGTTGGCCTCATTGAATAATGTTTTTTACTTTCTTCTAGTTTTTCTAGTGCATCTGCTAATACATTAGGATTATGAATAGTCTTTGCTCCAATTTCGTCTGCAAGATACTCTCTTGATCTGGATATAGCTAGCTGAATTAATGTAGCTATTATAGGAGTTAAGATTGCTAAAGCCAACAACTCAAAAGCACTACCTCTATCTCTATCTCTTCCACCACCAAATATTGCTGCAAATCTTGCAAAAAAGGCTAAATAAGAAATAACTCCTGCGATGGTTGCAGAAATTGCCTGTATTAAAGTGTCTCTATTCTTGATGTGTGCCATCTCATGTGCTATAACCCCTTTTAATTCATCTTTGCTTAATTTATCTAAAATTCCATGAGTCACTGCAACTGCTGCATGATTTTTATTTCTGCCTGTAGCAAATGCATTTAAAATATTTGTTGGAACTATGTAGACTTTAGGCATTGGTAAGTTTGCTAATTGTGATATTTCTTTTACTGTTTTGTATAATTCTGGATTATCTGAATGTTTTATTTCTTTTGCTCTGTACATTGCTAAAACAATTTTGTCTGAAAACCAATAAGAACCAAAGTTCATTGCTAAAGCAAAGAATAAACCAATAAATAATCCTTGTCTTCCTCCTAATAATTGACCTGCGCCTAGAAGCAATCCTGTTAATACTCCTAATAAGATAACTGTTTTGATTTGGTTTTTTATCATAATTTGAGTATATTAATTAGTAATATAAAAAAGTTACTGAAGATTAACAAAAAAATTTTATAGTAATGTAATATTGGATGTTTGGGGGACAATGTTATCTAAAAGCACTATATTATTGCATTATAAGAGAAAGGATATTCAGGAAGAGATGATTCTACATAGTAAGAATAAGGAGGTTGTTGGAAGTTATCAAGGAGAAGGATATGCAAAGAGGCCTGATGTTTTGAAGTATCCTGGGGATGTGCTTGAATTAGCAAAACAAGGAATAACTTCTTTTCATGCTTCTGAGGAATTATGGAGCAATGCTTTACAATTAGATCCTTTGCTAAAGAAGCAAGAGATGGAAGCATTAAGGATTGGATGGGATCTAGTAATTGATATTGATTGTCATCATTGGGAATACAGCAAATTAATTGCTGATTTGATTGTGAAGGCTTTGAAGCACCATAATATCGAAGCTGTTTCATGCAAATTTTCTGGAAATAAAGGATTTCATATTGGTGTGCCGTTTGAGGCTTTTCCTAAAAGTATAGCAGGAGAGAATGTAAGCAAAAGATTTCCAGAAGATATTAGAGAGATTGCAATGTATTTGAAACATATGATAAAGAATGTTTTTTTGAAGAAGATTTGGGAAATTGAAAAAGGAGATATAAATAAGATTGCAAGGAATTTGAAAAAAGAGGTTAAAGATATTGTTAATGGTAAAAGATTAGATGCAGAAAAGATGATTGATATTGATACAATATTGATTTCTTCAAGGCATTTGTATAGAATGCCTTATTCATTGCATGAAAAAAGTGGATTGGCTTCTATACCTGTAGATCCTGACAAGATTATGGAATTTGAAAAAGAAATGGCAATGCCTGAAAAGGTTGTTATTAATCCTAGATTAAGATTTTTAGACAGAGGAAATGTAAGGAAAAATCAGGCAAAAGAGTTATTTGACAGAGCAATTGCTGAAAGAGTTAATAGAGAAAGCAGGTTGGAATTTCAGAAGAAAGAGGTAAAAGAGGTTGATATTCCTACTGAAGCTATTCCTGAACAGTTTTTTCCTCCATGTATACATAATATATTAAAAGGCATAACAGATGGAAAGAAAAGAAGCTTGTTTATTCTTACAAATTTTTTAGTTAGTGTTGGATGGGGTTATGATAAGATAGAGGAAATACTTAAAAAATGGAATAAGAAGAATGAAGAACCTCTTAGAGAGGTTCTTTTGGTTGGGCAGATAAGATATCATAAACAACAGAAAAAGAAGATATTGCCTCCTAACTGCCAGAATCAGATGTATTATAAGGATTTTGGAGTTTGCAAGCCAGATAGTTTATGCAGCAGAATTAAGAATCCTGTTAATTATGCAAGAAGAAAGACATATTATTTGAATAAAGAGGATAAAAAGAAAAAGGTTTAAATAAAATTTCCATCTATAGAATAGAAATGAAAACTAAATTTATTTTTGGATGTGTATTAATACTAATACTTTTAGCATCATTTGTTTGCGGTGTTTCAGAATGCGATTCTTATGAAAGATTTAGATTATTTGATACAGAAAATGTTTATGTTCTAGAAGGTAAAAGCTATGATGTGTCAATAAAAGAATCAAGAATAAATCTAAATACATTTAATGTAACAATAAATG
>JAHWIT010000039.1 GCA_019322455.1 Candidatus Woesearchaeota archaeon | reverse complement strand
TAAGTTGATGCTCCTTTCCAAATAAAAGTTCTATGTGTTCTCTTGAAAGATGCACATGTCTATTTGATACCTCAACTGGTATCTTATCACTATCTAACATTTGTTACTATTATTTCTGCTTTTTTAATTCATCCATCCTTTTCTTTACTTCTTCTAATTCTTTATTTAATTCTTTCTGTTCTTCTTCGATTGCTTTTGCTTCTTGCTCAAGCATTTGTTTTTCCTGCTCTTTTGTTGGTTGCGGCTGTTGCGGATAAACTGGCTGTGTTGGTGTTGGATATATTGGTTGGGGCTGCCCAACTGGTTGTATCGGTGCTACTGGAGCAAATTCCCATCTTCTCCATCCAAAACCTCTTCCAAAGCCTCTGCCTCTGAAACCTCTTCCAAAGCCTCTCCTCATTCCTGCTCCGCAAGGGCCTAAGCCCCATCCTGTTGGTCCTGTTCCCATTGGACCTGTTCCATCTTGTCCTGGCATATTAACCACCTCCATGGTTTTATTTGAATTTTAGTTATGAATTATTATTCATAATGTATAATGAATATATATTCATAACAACTATATAAATGTTTCGTTTTTCAAAGCTGTTTTAGACGAGAAAGAGAAATTAAAATTTAACCTAATTTTCTATTTCTTGATTTTCTAGAAAATAACGCAGTTTCTTATTATTATTACTATATCTTTGATTTTCAAATTCCATTACTACAACTGAATCTCTGTAACCTCTATAATTCTCCAAAATATTTTCTGCTGTTATAACAGTTGCTATTGCAGAAAGAGCAGCTAATCCATAATATCCAGCTGAATAAAATGAAAATGTAATTTGTGTTATTATAGGAAGTCCAACAATATTCCAAACCTCAACAATAGTGCTTCTATAAAATCTATCTGAAGCTTTGTCAAAATTAGCATCAGATTTATTCTTTTCCAAAATTATCTCTTCTATTGTAGGATTGTCTTCCATAATTATAAGAAAATCTTTTTAATTTAAATATTTTATCAGAAAAACTTCCCCAACTTGCTCTGGTCTTTGCTTTCCATTAAATCATCTTTTGTATAGCCAAGAACATTAAATATTCTTTCAACAGAAGGTATTACCTGGTTGTTGATATAATAATCAGAATCATAATTACCTTCTTCAACATCATCTGGTATTTTAGCTCTGTCTCTAATAATTCCAGAGCCTTCTGTTATAATAAACTTAACCATATAGCCTGGCTTAACATCTTCACCTCTTGCAGCTAATCTTCTTGCAACAGCAACATGAGGACCAACAGAAGTATATTCATTAAGAGGTTTCTGAATTTGAGTAAAAATAATAACCTTCTTATTCTCTATCTTTTTATTCTTTATATCCTTTATCACGCCTTTTGCATATGCCATAGCTTCTTCAGGAGCCTGCTCTTTCAAAATAATATTCAAAACCTCTTCTTGTACTTCTTTAGCAATAAAGCTCCAATTCCTTCTCACTGTTTCAAATCCAGTTATCTTCATATTTCCTTTCTCATCAATCAAAGCATATTTCTTCTTTGCTCCAAATTCCCCTTCTTTTGCAGAAACAAATATCCCAGAAGGATAAAATCCTTCATACTCTAATTCCATTATTCCAGGCAGATCTATATTTATCTTGTCTACAAAATTCAAAGCATCCTCTTTTTTCTTGTCTTTAAGATTTAAGAAAATACTGTCAGTATTATGAACTAATATCATTCCTTCGGCATCTACAAAATTATGAGTTCCTTTAACTTCAATGTCATATACATATCTTTGATTAGGAATTTCTTCAATTGAAATAATCTCTGCCAAACAAAAATTATTTTTTGACCTTTTCGCAGATTGCAAACGTAATGATTGGATTTTAGGTTTATCCCTTCTATATTTCCATGCTACGTGTTTTATCTCTTTTCCATGAAAATTTCTGCCGTGCTTAAGAGTCTTTAGAAGAAAAGCCAATCCCTCAGCTAAATCCTTGCTTTTCGTAGAAAATCTTATAAAATGTGTTTTATATCTTTTATCCTTTACAAGATTTCCATCCCCATCAAGATATCCTTTTAGAAAGGCTCTTCGTAAAGATTCTTCTGCAGTGAAAATAAACCAAGGAACTCTTTTTAATTCGCTTCCTTTTCCAGCCTTAAATCCATACTGGAACAAAGCAATAATTGGCATGCATTGAACTCTGTAGTAGAACATATTTTTCTTGTTTCTAGGGTCAAAATTTTTAATAATTTTTGTTGAACTCTTAGTTTTTACATCTAAAATCCCTTTTACCTTCTCGATTATCTTTCTATCCTGACTGCCAAAAGATAGCAGGCATTTTCTTCCTGTTTTAGTATTAACATCTGATACAGATCCTTCTGCGCAATAAAATCCCAAGAGCCAAGCAAGATCCTTGTCAACTGTCCAGTATCTAGGTATCTTGCGTATTTTGCCAAATTTCCCTCCAACCCATTCTAATAAAGATTTTTTATCAATTCTTTGCCTTCTTTCATTATGCTTTGCAAAAACATGCGATGCAAGATATAATCCCTCTTTTTTACAATATGGACATTTTCCTTTCCTAGAAGGAAATTTTAAATTATCAGAATACAACATTAACTCCTCTTTATATCTATCAAAATCCATATCTGCTAAATCAAATATATATCCTTCTTTATATGTTACATCAATTTCAGTATTTGTCAATGATATCAAATGATCTCCTTTTTTCAGCTTTTCAGCATTAGTAAGACAAACATCTTTATCAAAAGAATATACAGAATGTTGAGGTGTCACTATTGTTGAACCATATTTTGTAATTATTTTCAACAGCTTGCCCCGATATTCATGTCTTATTATATTTACAATTGGTTTAAAAGTTACTTTATTATTTTTATCTAAAGTGACTGTTGAAAGATTCTTATTATCTTTATATTTATCATACAATTCTCCTATTTTTATTAACATTATATCTCCATTTCCAAGCCTAATGAAAAGAGGTCTATCATAAGGCAAGCTATCCCCATATATTATTTCAAAATCATCTTCTTTAGCAGCATCAATAACCTTATGGATATAGTGCCTTCCATAAGCTGTTACTGATTCAGCACACTCAAAACAATACCACCTTGCTCCAAAAAATCCTAAATAACCATAAAATGCATTTGCCAATAACTTCAAGCTCTGGCTTCTTGCTTCCAGCATAACATCCTTTTTATCTTTCATCATCTCCTTTATCCTCATTCTTCTTGTAATCAAATCCTCTAATATTACAGGCAAAAATCCTTTACGTTTACTGCAGAACCAATATTTTTTATCATCAGTTGGAGCAAATTTGCCATCAACCTTGCAGCATCCGCAATTCAATGTCGAAGGCCCTATATTATGAGAAGTAATTATTGTTGGATATAGGCTTCTAAAATCAAAAACAACAATATCATTATATAATCCTGGCTTTGGTTCAAAAACAAAAGCTCCTTTATATCGATGCTGTCTTCTCTCGCTTATCTCTTCATAATGAGGCCTGTTCAAAACAATCTCATTAAAATCTTTAGTTTGTTTTATTATATACCATTCAACTAACTGCGAAAAAGCCATTCTGTTTACATCATAGATTGGCAATCCTACTATCTTTACCATCTCTTCTATATTAGGAAGCAGTCTAAGACATAATCTATAAGTTAAATCAGCATCCTTTAAATTATACTTGCAAAAAGCTTCTAATTTTTCATTCTCTTCATCCCATGCCTTTGCCAAATTAGCAATATCTACTTCTATCTTTTTCTCTCCTAAAATCTCAGCAGAAACATTATCTAAACTATAAGAATCAGTATCCAAGCTTCTTCCCAATGATTTTTTGACAAACTTAAAAACATCAATATGAATTATTCCAGTCAATTGCACTGAATCAGTTTTTCCTCTTTTTGGTTTTAATAAAGAATAATCCAGTCCTAAATCAAGATCAATCTTATACTTTTTAGCTCTTGCAATAATATAAGGAAAATCAAACCCATCTGAATAATAGCCAGTAATAATATCAGGCTTCTGCTTGTCAATTATCTCCTTAAATCTGTTTATTAATTCAATCTCTCCATCAACAAATTCAATATAATCCTCATTTGTCTTGAATCTCTTCCATGTAATAACCTTCTTATAATCCTTGCCGTAAAAAGCAAGCATTATAATTGGATATTTGTCAGGCTCATATGCCCTGCCAGTAGGATTATATGTTTCAATATCAAAAGCAAGTACTTTAGGTTCTTTAATAGAATCAGTACTAGCTTGCTCTATCTTTTCTGCATTAAAACATGGAACTTTACTTTTTACATTAATAAACTCGCCTTCAACCTCTACTAAAGTTAATGGCACTATTCCCTTATCAATCAAATACCTTCTTGTAAAATGAATATCAAACTCATTAATACTTTCAATCATATCCCATTCCTTTATCACATTTCTTATAACAGGAACATCAGGAGGAATCCCAACAAACACCTTTACAGCCTTTCGCTTTCTGCCAAGAAACTTCTTCTCAACCACTTCTGCTTTACTTACCCTTGATATCCTTTCATTCTCTTCCAAACTAATCTTAACTACCTTTTCACAAAAATCCTCAACATTATTCTCATCCCTCAATAAAACATAAAAATAAGGCTCAAAACCAGAATCAATAACACACAGCTGCTGCCCATCAACTGTTCTGCCAAATAACAAAATCTTTGCCTTATTATCCTCTACTCTATAAGTTATATCCAACGGATAAAACTGTATCTTTTCTGCCCCCATATCCCCAAATAAATGACAAGAATATATAAATTTTCTTGTATATTTTAAAAGAAACTAACCCAAAATTCGACAAAAACCACAACCATCAAATAGTCGAATTTTGGGACCCAATGCTCACTCGCGCTTTTTCGCTCGCAGAACTAACTGATTGCGAAAAAGCGCGCAAACACCAGGCTCCAATATTTTGCCTTCTATTAAATTGCACTAGCAAAATATTGGAGAAATAGAAAATAAAAAAAGAAAAGAATTATTTAAAGATCTTTAGCCATTATTGTCTTACGACCATTAGCCTCTGCTCTTGCAGCAGCTGCTTTGACTAATCCTTCAACCTTTGCATTTAAAGCCTCAGCTAGATCTCCAGCAACATTATATCCTGGTGCAACTGATTTTATTTTAGCTTTTACAATTAACATTTTAAAAACACCTCACTTAATTTATAAAATTAAAAGAAAAACTCTAATATATAAAGATTTCGGCTCAAACGCCCAAATTTAAGGGTTTAAAAGACTTTTAATAATAAAAAGATATTTAAAACATGAATTATAACAATAAAATAATGGCATACTTTGAAGCATTATTATTAATATTAGGATTAATCCTCTTAGTTAAAGGAGCTGATTATTTTATTAAATCAGCTGCATCCATTGCAAAGAAATTAGGTATTTCTGAATTTATTATTGGATTAACATTAGTTGCATTAGGAACTTCGATACCAGAATTAGCTTCTTCAATAGTAGCTTCTATGAAAAACGCAACCGGTATTATAATAGGAAATGTAGTTGGATCTAATATTGCTAATATAGGCTTAATAATTGGAGTAGCAGCAACAATTGCATTAATCAAAACAAAAAAAGCAATGTTAAACAGAGACGGCTATATTATGCTTTTTGTAACAGGATTATTCTATCTATTTATGATAAATGGAATTATCTCAAGAATTGAAGCAGGAATATTTTTATTATTATACATTGGATATATTATTTTTCTAATAGAAGAAAAACCTGAATTTGAAGAATATCATTTTGGGCATTTCTTAAGATATTTTCTAAGATTTCAATATTTAATCACAATAAAAAGCAGAATATTTAGTCCTAAAGACAAAAAAAAGAAAGAAATTCCTCCAGCACAAAAAAGAGAAATGAAAGAGCTGTTCAAAGTAGGATTAATAAAAGATTTTTTAATTGTAATTATAGCAGGCTCTGCAGTTGTTTTAGGAGCAAAATATCTTATTGAATCAGCAATATTCTTTGCAAACTTATTTAATATTCCAGAAAATATGATAGGTTTAAGCATAATAGCAGTTGGAACATCATTGCCAGAATTAATGGTTTCAATATCAGCTGCAAGAAAAGGCTATGGAAATATTGCCATAGGTAATATAATTGGGTCAAACATAACAAATATATTGCTTATTATTGGAGTTTCTGGATTAATATTGCCGATATCAATTATTAAATCAACATTATATTATACAGCACCATTTATGATATTTATGAGCCTCTTGCTCCTAATTTTCATAAGAAGTTACTGGTCAATAAGAAGAATAGAAGGAACAATATTCCTTGTTTTATATGCAGTATTTATGACAATATTGTTTGTCAATGGAATAATTTAAATAATATAAAATCAATCCAATAAAAATGAAAAATGAAAAAAGAGGATTAATTACAACATCAGAAGAAATCCTTCATAAGATAGTTCATCCTGTTAGAGTTGAATTTCATGTAAAAGATATTCTGCAGGTTATAGTAGGAGCATCTATATTAGCAATTCCAGTAGGTTATACAGAAGAAACATGGCGTTTAGGAGAAATATTACCCTTAGCAAATATTATAGGTTTTATTTTATTGTCTCTTTTATTTATTTCTGCTTTTACTTATTATCATTATTATCATAATAATATAAGCAAACACTGGGATCACTTTATCAAAAGAGTATTATTAACTTATTTAACCTCCTTCCTAGTTGTAGCTATCTTATTATCCTTAATCCAAAGAACCCCCTGGACTACTAATTTATTCTTAGCTTTTAAAAGAACAATAATTGTTGCATTTCCAGCTTCAATGAGCGGAGCAATAGCTGACGTAATTAAATAATCATCTATGCCCATACCAGAAAACTAATTTATCTTTTTCTTTTTTATCTAATCTGCAGAATCCAACTCTTTCCAGCTGGCAAATATCTCCTTTCTTCAACCTCTTAATCAAATGCTCTGCTAATCCTTTTGCTAATGTATTGTCAGGCATTAATAATTCAACATTAACTAATTTGTCCTGAACAGGCAGCCAATGAATTATCTTTTTTCCCTTCTTCTTAAATATCTCATAATCACTTGAATCAAATAAGAATTTATCTCCTTGCTTTCTAAAATTCAAACAATCCATTAATCTAATTAATTCTCCTTCTTTGATTGAATCAAAATCCTCTTTAGCAATATAGAACCTTTCTTTTGTTATAAATTTTCGTTTTCCCTTCT
>JAHWIT010000005.1 GCA_019322455.1 Candidatus Woesearchaeota archaeon | reverse complement strand
TCTTTTGTTAAAGACACAGCTAAAGCAAAGCAAGGCAGTAAAGATTTTATAAAAAACATAGGAGACAAGTTGCAAAAAGAACAAAAACTATTGGCAAAAGAATCAGTAGAATTATTATCAAGCATTTCTCCAAAAGTAAGTCCTGACGTAAAAGTAACAACTAAAATTTTAAAGCCAACAGTTAAAGATACAAAAAAAATAAGTGGCAATGTTGTTTCATTATTACAAACTAAAGAAACAGTAGAAAAAACGGATTTAGCTCCAAAGAAATTATTCATAGAGACCATGAATAATAAATTGGCAAGTGTGAAACAAATTCCAATTCAAAAGGCTATTTCAGATGTAGGAATAGAAACAATACAAAAAAAAGACATTTCAAGGATAACTGGTAAAAGAATTAAATCTGACACTGCACAAAAAGAAAAAGTACAAGTAATAAGTGACATTATATCAGACTTAGGACAAAAACAAAAATCAAAACAAAAAATCAAACAAAGACAGGAATCAAGATATTTATTTAATCTGGAACAACTTAAACCTATAAAATCAACACCCAAAGAACAAAAAGCTAAAGAAGTGCCTAAGTCCAAATCCCCAATAGTAAAAATAAAATTAGATTCATTGCCAAAAAGATTGGTAAAGTCAAGTGAAAATGGATTTGAAGCTTTCGGATTTGAATTTGGTGAAAAGAAAAAAGTTAAGACTGGAACAAAAGAGGAAGTTGCTATTGTTTTAAAGAAATTCCTTAAAGGTGGCTTATCGGCTTCTGGAGAAGTTATTGAAAAGAAAACAGGAAGGAAATTAAAATTTAGTGAACTAAGTGATATATTTGGAGAAGAATTTAGAGCTGGAAAATCTGATACTGGAAAAATAGTTGAAAAAAGATCTAAGCGTTTAAGGAAAGGTACTACTGGAAAAGAAGTTCAATTTTTTAGAAGATCTTCAAAGAAAAGTAAAAGAACAAAATCTGCAAGTATTTTCAAATTATAATTTAATTTTAATCGATATTTAAAAAACATTTCTACATGTATTTTTTATGAAACTAAAAGATTTTTTATGTAGTGACAACAAAAAAGGTCAAGCGATATTCTATTCAATGATGTTATCGGTTGCATTAATAGTATTAGTCCTTGCGTTTTTGCCTATAGGTCAATCATTTGTGGATAGTGCAATGAATCAAACAACTGGAGATACAATAGGATTAGATTGTGACAATTCTTCTATTAGTAATTTTCAAAAAGGAACATGCGACATATTAGACTTTTCAAGTGCTTATGTGTTTGGAGGAATGTTGCTGATTGCACTAGGAATATTAACAGCAAAGATAACAATAGGATAAATAAAAATGCCATTAACAAAAGGATTTAAAGAATTACTAAAGAATTTAGAGAGTGAATACTTAGGTAAAAAAGTTGATAAAAAATATAGAAAGCAATATGGAAAAATATATGACAAAAAAGATATAAAGTCATTTGGATATGCTTTGGCAAAAAGTAGAGGCATTAAAATTGATAAAAAAGGTCAAACAATGCCATTAGCAATCTTATCATCATTGGCAGTATTGATAGTAGGCTTGTTGTTTGTTAACTTCCTTATGCCAGAAATAACAAATGCAAGAACAGATTTAAGCTGTTCAAGTGCAAGTACAATACATGATGGTGCAAAGATATTATGTTTAATAACTGATTCAGTAGTACCATATTTTATCATAGTAATATTTAGTATAATAACAGGAGTGATAGTGAATAAAAATGGATAAAGATAAATTATTAAAAAAATACGGATTAGAAAAACCTTTTAAGAGTTGGAGAAAAGATAAAAAGAAAGTAGTATTTGTAAAAAATAAAGATACAAAAAAAATAGAAACAATTCATTATGGGCAAAAAGGATATTCAGATTACACTATTCACAAAGATAAAAAAAGAAGAAAGAATTTTAGATTAAGACATAAGTGCGATGAAGAAAAACCAAGTAAATTAACAGCTCGTTATTGGGCATGTGAGGATTTATGGTAAGTGGCATAAGAAGAAATAATAGAAAGAAGTTGAAACGTAAAGGAATAATAGTTCCAAGATTACAAAAGGTTAACATGCCATACTGCAAAATAAAATCTGATGCGTTAGAGCCTAGAAGTTTTTGGGACAATTGGACTGATTATAGAGATGGCTGGAGAGATAGAAATTATAAAGCATGGAAAGAGATAGACAAGAAAAAAAGGAAAAAAAGAAAAAAAAGATGAAGAAAATTTATTTAATTCTAGCATTAAGCATATTCATGATTAGTTTTGCAAGTGCAGCAGATTGGGATAATATTATGAATTATAATGAAGATTCAGATACAATTAAAATAACTAATATGTTTGGACTTGGCAAAGATTTGGCTATGGCACAATTAGAAGATAACTTTTGTAATGAAGGCAGATGGTGTGAAGCAGATAAAGAAATAACTTTATACAAAGAGGGAATATTGATTGAGGATTTTAAAACATTAAGAATAGATGACGGATCATATGATGAACAAAATATTAGATGGCATAAATTAGAATACTTTGGGATTATTGAAGATTTTAATAATAAATGTAATACTAAGACAACATTTAATAAAATAAATAATACTTATTATAATAATACAATCTGCGAATATATAAAAGTTGGAGAACATAATGGTTGGATTGAATTTAAAGAAGGAGATATATTTGAATCTGGGACTTACAAAGTAAGAACAACTGGAGAGATTAAACCAGGCAGAGTT
>JAHWIT010000038.1 GCA_019322455.1 Candidatus Woesearchaeota archaeon | reverse complement strand
GGTAAAATGATACAAACATGTTTCCTTTGTATTCTTCTGGAATATCCATATAAAAAAAATAAAAATAAGTTATATATAAAACTTGCAGATTTTTATATAATAAATTTAACTAATCTTGCACTAACAAAAACTTCTAAGAATGCTGAGATTATAATTAATCCAACTGCAATTAATAATAGAACTAAAGCGTCTCTCATTATGTTTTTAAAGCCTTGGCTTGCAAATTTTTCTTTCATTAATGCTCTTGAGACAATGCCTCCTGCAATTGCTGCTACTAAAAATCCTGCTAATTCTGGAATAAGATGAATAAGGAATAAGCTAATTATTGGGAATGCTTTTCCTATTTCTTTTATTACATGCAATATAAAGCCTGCAAAGATTGATGCATTTAATACAATAAGGAATAGAGCACCTGCTCCATAAAAAACAGATAAAACAAAGGCTATTGCAATTACAATAAGATTCTGAGATATTAATCCAAATACATTAGATATAGAAGGAGTGTATTGATTTATGTCAGTGATTATGCTTCCTGATAGATCTCCTCTTGTTTTTAGGAAATTGAGCTGGTAATCAAACAATGGTTTTTGTGAGTAAGTTCCTATTATAACAAATGCAATGAATATTCCTATGAATAAGAATAAGAATATTTTGAAGATATCTTTATGATTATGAAAGAAATGCTTTAATCCTTGTTTGCTTTGTATTTTTTCTTCTATATTAATGATAGTATAAATAGAAGGTGTTAATAATAATGTAGATGTAAATACAACTGCCAATGATATTTCTTTTTCAAAGAAATAACCAGAAACAAAATAACTTACAATAACATAGAATATTCCTAAAAGAAAGATGAATAAATAATGTTTTTTTATATTATCTGACTCAAGAAACTGCTCGAATACCATTTTTTTACCTATCAAAATTTTTTAAATTTTGGAGGTGCCAGAAATCTTTGATTTCTAAGCACCTTTTTGTAAAAAAATTGTTTAAAAATTGTGCAACAATTTTTTTTACCATTTTTATCTTCGCTTTTCAAAATAATTATCCCAATTTAGTTTTGGTTTAATTGGTCTTGTTTTTACAAATGATAGAGTATATAATCCTGTTATTATTGTTAATACTGCTGTCCATGACCATGGATTAAATGCAATATCTTTAAACCATGATGAAGCTCCTCCTATTCCTGCTGGTGTTCTTGGTTCTGCAGAAGGAAGTTCTTGCTGAGGTTCTTCTTCAACAGGCTCTTCTGTAATAGGTTCTTGTACTGGTTCTTCTTCTACAACAGGCTCTGGAGGACATTCTCCACAGTCTTGAGGACAATCTTCACAATCTTCAAATGTCTGGCAAAGGTTATCTCCACAATATATAGTTGTTCCGCTTGGGCCTGGATTATGAGAAGAGCCCTGGCCTGAAGCTACAATAGGCAACTCTACTTGCAATATTGAAGATGCTTGATGTTCAAATCCTTCTGAAGATATTATAGTTGCAGTTATTGTATATTCTCCTTCTTGATCAGGAGCATCAAATGTATATTCAAATGTTCCATTATCTATTGATGTATCAACTGTTTGATCTGGAAGCTCTAATGTAATAGAATCTTCTGGAACTTGTCCATTATCATCTAATACAGCTGTTCCAGAAACAATTATTTGTTGTCCTGGCTCTGCAGGTGATGGTGTTAATTGCAGATTAATTATATAACCTTGTATTAATGTAAATCTATCATACAATGTGTTTGAGTTTGCTAATGTATCATCTGCTGTTATTGTTAAAGTGTATTCTTCTAATGAATGGTTTATGTTTGTTTGTATTGTTCCTGAATAAGTATCTCCATTATTTGTTGTGGTTAAAGATGAGCTGTCAAAGATAATGTTTACATTATCAATTCCACTTATGTCTGTTATGGTTGCATCAAAGAGATAATCTTCTGTTCTTGCAACATAGATGATATCTGATATTATGTCTGGACCTGTTAAATCAGTTACATTTAAGTTTCTTGGAATAGTTGTAACTGAGTTTTGTGCATTATCTTGGCATTGTATGTACCATTCATAATTATCCATTGGAAGGATTAATATTATATTTGCAATTTGAGCTGTATCTAATAGCTGTGTTGTTTCTGGGTTATCATTTGCAAATATTGTGCAGTCTAATTCATTATCTAGATTATCAAATATATCAAATACAAGGTTTACATGCACATCTGAGCTTGTGTTGTCTGGAGGAGTAATTATGGCTATTTCAGGAGGTGTTTTATCTACAATAAATGTAAATTCAGTTTCTGCTGTATTTCCAGCCCAATCTACTGCAGTTACAGTTATTATGTTTGTTCCTTCTGGAAGCTCTGAACTGTTTAAGCTATCACTGTAATTTACAGCATATAATCCATAATTATCTATAACATCAATATCAATAATTACATTATCTCCAATTGTTGAATTGTTTTCAGGGCTGTTTAATGTTATTTCTGGAGGTGTTTTATCAATAATAATATTTCTTGTTTCTGAATCTGCTGACAAGCCAACAAAATCAGTGCAGGTTATTTTCCATAAATAATTTCCTTCAGAAACATTTTCCATATTATATGTTGTAGTGGTTAATTCTCCATTGTTAGCTGCTACTGAATCAATTACTTCATCATCTATAATTAGGCTGCATGTTAATTCTGGAGCTAGGTTGTCTGTTGCATTAAATGAGAATATTGTATTAGTGCTTCCATATTCATTGTTTTCTGGAGCAATTAAGGTTACTGATGGGGGTGTGCCATCAAAACCTACAGAGCCAGTTAAAGAAGATGATTCTAAAGCATAGTTATGAACAATAAATTCAAAACACATAAGATCTCCTTCTTCATAATCTAATAAATCTAATTGGTTTGAGCAGGTGTTGTTTTGGCAGTTTAAAACAATATAATCAGTATTATTTATATCATTGCAATTCCAATAATCAAATCTTGCAGTATTAATTCCTGTTTCAGGATCTTCTGCATGAATTGAGATTTCCTGATCAATCATATTTGTTCTTAAGAAGCTTCCATCTTCAGGAATGCTGTTTGAAAGCAATGGGCCTGTATTATCATTTTTTATTTCAACTGATATTGTGTAGGTTGTTTCTTCTAGAGCATCTCCTTCTGTTGTTATTTCAACAGCTGAGGTTGTATCATTAGTTACAAAATCTGCTTTAGCATTATATAGAAATAATGCTCCAAAGATATTTGTTTCAATATTACCATTATACCATCTTATGCTTGAATCAGAGAATGTATTGTCCCATCCTAAGAAATCAACTGCATTAGTTATTTCAAAGCCAGGCATGCTTACTCTGATTTCTTTTATAGGCTCGTTTCCAAATAAATTGTTTATTGTCAGGTTAAAGAATTTTTCATTTGTTTCGTATATATCAATAGGAGTTAAGTTAACTTCTGCATTTGGGGCAGCATAAACAAAGGGTGTAATAACTATGACAACTAGAATGAATGCCTTAATAATTAAGACACCAACCTCTTTTTCTCTCATAGTTAGATATATTGTAAATCTAGTATATAAATGTTACTATTTTGTATACTGGTTTACTTTTATTTATAAAGAAATTTTAGTACTATTTTGGAGTGAAAATAAATGTATATATAGTCAAAAATCTAAGAATTACATTGTGAGGGGTGGAATTTTTGAGTGTTAAGTCTTATGTAGTTGTCTTTTTAGTACTTTGTACTGTAATAATAATTGCTAATCAAAACACAAGATATCCATTATCTATATATAGTGATGGTGTTGATTCACCTTCTGATTATATTGAGAGTGATGATTTACATGTATATTCAGATAAGGTTGTTATTGAGAAAGAAGATTTAATTTGGGCAAAGATTAGGGATACGCATTCAATGGAGCCTGTTCTTAATAAGGATTCAATAACACTAGAGGTTGTTCCTAATGATCCTATTGATATAAAAGAAGGTGATATTGTTTCATATTTGTATGATTCTATTGTTGTTATTCATAGAGTTATATCAATAGGAGAGGATAGTGAAGGATGGTATGTGATAACTAAAGGAGATAATAATTTAGAAGAAGATCCATATAAAGTAAGATTTTCTCAGGTTAAGGGATTAGTTGTAGGGATATTGTATTGAACAAGACAACTAAGATTTATATTTGATTCTAACTATTATTTATTAAAATGGAAGAATTAAATCAGGCTTTTGACTGGGTTAATGCACTTATTTATGGAGGGATTATTTCTTCAATAGCTGGAGTAATCTCATATGCAGTTTATGCAATTAGAAAAGACTGCAAAGAATATGAACTGAATAATCAACAAAGAGAAAGAAACAGGCATAAATTAGAGGCAGTATTAGACTGCGGAGAGGTAAATGAAAAAGAGGCTTTGATTGCAAGACTATATATAAGAGAGTGGTTTGGATGTGAAGATCCTAAAAAGCTTTATCAGGATATTGGAAAAGGATTAGGAGTAGATGAAGACAGAGTAGAAGAAATGAGAAGATTAGTTTTAGAATATGTAGCAAAAAAGGAATAATATTTTTATACAACCTCTATTAAATGGGTGATCTGCTGAAAGAATATTTTGAGGAACATCTAGAACATTATGTTAAGGAACATGCTGGAGAATTTATAGTTCTTACTGAAGGTGATCCAGTAGAAGAATCCTTTTATGCAACTGAAGAAGAGTTTAGAAAAGTGATTAAAAAATATCAAGGAGAAAGGTTCTTTACCAAAAGGATTCCTGAAAAAACCCATAGATTTAATTTTGACAGAAAAATTGTGGAGTTTAGAGTAGATGAACATGTAACTGTATGCCCAAATGATAATGAGACTATGCTAGAACCAGCAGGCCCTATTGTTTTATCAAAAAATAAATATGAAGAAATGGCTAGATGCCCTGATTGTGGTTATATTGTAATGAGAAGACCTTCTGATGCAGATATAAAAAGAGAAAGAAGAAATCTAGATGATTTTATTAGGAAAAATTTTATTAAATAAGCCCAGTGCATCTCTATTTTATTCCTCTTTTTTTCATTTCTTGCTTAAGTTTTTCAGGAAATCCTGTCCTGCATTTACCGTGCTTAACATGCTCTTTGTGCCATTTAACTCTTTGTTCAAATGTAGGATTCTTTGGCATCTTGTGTTTTAGATGCCATTGTTTGTTTATTTTTCCCATATTCTAAAATTTCATCAAAGTAAATCCTATTGCTATTAATACCAATGTCCAGGTAGGAATATTGGCTAACATTCCTGCATAATTCAATGCATACAATACTCCTATTATAAAGATAAGTCTTCCTAAGCCTCCTCCATTTGTTTCATGATAATACATCCATGGTTTTTTCCACGGAGAGCATTCTGTTTCCTTATATTTTTCAAACTTTTTTCCTATTGATTTGCCTATTTCTTCCTATGAAGGCTCTTTCTTTTTTGTTTTAGAAACCATTAATATCACCTCTTGTAAAGATATTTAGAAATTTGGATTATTTAAATTTTTGGTCATTTGATATTCTTAAACAGGTTTTGCAGAAATTACTCCAACTCCTCTTGCGCTTGTATATGGTTTTTCTTCAGAATGTTCTTCAATAACTAATTTCAAACATTCTTTAAAATTCTTCATTAAGAGTTTTACTTCTTTATTATCTTTATTTAATATATATAATTGTGTTCCGGCTACAATTCTTGTTTTTTTGAGATAATTTTTCTTTTCTAATATTTTTATTATTTCATAGGCTTTTGGTCTTGATATTCCTACTTCTTCTGCCATATCACCAACTGCAAAATCTAAATCACTGATTTCCAAGATATACTCAAGGATTCTATTTCTTATTGTATTTCCATAAAGTTCACAGAATTTGCCTATTTCATTTTTTTTCATATATTTCACCTATTGCAGCAGATCATATAAATCCTTCAATCTTTTGGGATTTAGACTTATATGCCAGTCTGATCCTTTTCCTGTCTTTTTTTTCTGACGGAAAATATAACCATTATTTATCAAATCCTTGTATTCTTTTTCAAAGGCTTTTCTTTCTTTATCCTCAATCCATCTAATTCTTTTTAATGTTTTATCTTCTGGTATGTGGCTTCCACCAATTTTCTTTTTGTTTAACAAAAAAACAATAATTGCTTTTACAGATTTTTCTATTTTCCATCACCTAACAAAATTTTCAATTTTGAAGGTGCTGGAAACTTAGTTTCCATCACCCTTTATTAAGATAAGCTTATATTTAAATGTTTCCATTTATTAACACATTGTTAATTAAAATTAACAATTGAATATTCATCTTAATAATATTATAAGTAAAACTAATTTATATATCCTGCGGCAGAATGTCCAGTGCTTTATAAAGATAGTTTTATATAATTTGCCTCATTTCTTTGTGATATGGAAGTAAAGGATATAAGCAAACTTGTAGGGCAAACAGTAAAGTTAGAGGAGTCTGCTGATGGGAATGGCACTGTATGTTATCAAGGAGAGCTTGAAAGAATGATAGTGCCTGGATTGTATAGAATATGTAATCCATTTGTAATTGATTCAAATGGAAATGTATATAGAGATGTAGGTGGATGGAAGTCTGTTAGTAAAAAGGATTACAAAGAAGGCAGATTAGTTCTTGTTTAGATTATTGTAAAATTTTAGAAGATACAAAATCTTTGATTTTGAAGTTCTAAATTACTTTGTAATTTAGAACCTTTTTAAATAACTTCAATTAGAATGAGTTATGAGAGATAAAAATATTATTTCTAAGCAGAAGGTAACACTTAGTATAAACACTAAGATTTACAGAGAATTTCAAAGATACTGCGAAAATAATGCTATAATGCTGTCTAAAAAGATTGAATTGTATATGAAAAAGGTGCTGAAAAAAGCTAATTAATTGTTTCTTTAAAAATTAAGAATTTAAAAAAAAGAAAAAAATTAATTATATAATTCTTTTAATCCTGTTATATCTGATGGTTCTAAAGTTCTCTTTTTTATTTCTCCATAGTCACCATAGCCATACATTGTTACTTCTGAACAAGCTGCTTCATACATGTCGCCTAAGCCAACTCCATGACCAAGTTCATGCACTGCTATGTTTTGGAAGTCCATTACTAATGGGTTTACTTCAGCATCTCCCCATGGATAATATGTGTTGAATTTTATATCAAATTCAACAATTTGTCTTGATTTGGGAGGTCCACTAAAATAACCCCATATTATTGTTACTGCGATTGTGCCTGGATCATCTGCTCCAAATGATATTTCATTTCTTCCATCTGGTGCATCTTCATCATAGTCTGCTGTATAGTCTACTGCATAAATATTATTGAATAATTCACTAGATGTTTCAATATCCCATGTTTCTGCTGACAATGCTATTGTATTTGTTACAAACTCATCTGACAAACCATCAGGATTAGCTGGATTTATTACATAGCTTACTGGCAGTGTTTTCCATTTCACTCCTTTTGCTAGGAAGCCATAACAAGTTGCTGGTTCTTCGCTTCCACTGCAATCAGCAGGGCATTTCTTTGGATTTTCTCCTGCTTCACAAATTCCATTACCGCATGCAGATCCTGGTTTGCCTGGTGCTTTCTTATCTTTTTTATGATGTATAAATACAATCTTTTCCAAGCCAGGCGGTGTTAATTTACCATCTTCTATTATTGGTGATTTGTCTACTTTTGCATTATCATTTGC
>JAHWIT010000037.1 GCA_019322455.1 Candidatus Woesearchaeota archaeon | reverse complement strand
CGGCAAAAAGATTAAAGTTATTAGAAGAATTGGAGCAGAAACAAAGAAATTCTTATGCCAGGGTTGTATGAAGAAGGTTAATGATACATCATCCTAATTATTTTTTCTTCAATAAACGTTCTGCTCTTTTTAACATTGCTTTTTTCAATCCAATGAAGCAGCCTCCATGCTTTCCTGCGCAATAGGTTGCTTCTTTTGGTTTTATTATTTTGTTTATTCTTGGATGTTCAATATCAATATGGGTAATTCTGGCTCTGGCTTTTCCTTTTACATGAAGATATACTTTTGCTCCTTTAAGTTCTATTTTTCCTTCAGCTGCTCCTGTCATATTATTTAGTAAAAAACAATTTAGGTTTAAATTATTTTCTAAAGTAAACTAAAAGTTTATATATTAATAATCAAATTAAATAATAAAAAAGAGGCAAATAATGAAATTAAGGTCTGTAAGATTGGGAAGGATTCTGGGTATTGATATAGAATTGCATTATACTTGGTTTTTTATATTTATTTTATTGGCGTGGGGATTGTCTGTTGGGTTTTTTCCTCATTATTATCCTGATTTAACTAAAACAGAATATTGGGTTATTGGTATAATATCTTCTATTTTGTTGTTTGTGAGTGTTTTAATACATGAATTGTCACATTCTTTTATTGCTCAAAGAGGCAAAGTTGCTGTTGAAAAGATAACATTATTCTTTTTTGGAGGTGTTGCTCAGATATCTGATGAGAATATTTCTCCTTCAAGAGAGTTTAAGATGGCTGCAGCTGGTCCAATAATATCTTTTGTGTTAGCATTTGTTTTTTATGTTGTATTCAAATTTTCTCCTGTGTTATATTTAACTGCAATCTGCTTTTATCTTACTAGATTGAATTTGATTTTAGCTGTATTTAATCTTGTTCCTGGTTATCCATTGGATGGAGGCAGGATGTTAAGAGCTGCTTTATGGGCTCATTATAATGATATAAAGATAGCAACTAAGTATGCAGCAACTGGGGGAAAGATATTTGGTATTATTTTAGCAACAGCTGGTCTTTTAGGAATGTTTCTAGGATTGGGAACATTATGGTTTGTTCTTATTGGTGTGTTTATATATTTTTTAGCAGGGATGGGTTATGAACAGGTTATACTAAAAGAGATATTGTCAAAGGCAAATGTAAGACAGGTTATGATTAAGAATTTTGTTTCAGTGCATCCTTCTACTACAATAGCTAAGCTTTTTTCAAATTATTTTTTAAGGTATCCTCAAGAAACATTTCCAGTTATTGAGAAAAAGAAATTATTAGGAATAGTAACAACTGAAAGCATTAATCTTATTCCAAAAAGGAAATGGCTTAGTTTGACAGCCAGGGATATAATGGTTCCTCTTAAAAGGAAGGCAAAGGAAGAGGATAATGCTTATAAAACATTAATTAAAATGAGCAGTAAAGGGGCTGATATTCTTCCTGTTATGAAGAATGATAGATTAAAAGGAATGGTAAGTATTCCTTCTTTATTAAGATATGTTAGATTAAAGGTTGAAATGGATTAGATCTTTTTAGATAATAACAACTGTACTTCCTTGCTTCTCACTTTCTCCTGTAATTTCTTCGTAACAACTTTTTTTAATTATGCCTATCTTTATTTTATTACAGATTGTTATGCTTTCTTTTGCTTTAGCAATTTTTAGATAGCATGGATCTCTTTTTAGTTCATCATCAATTAAACTGCAGCCTTCTTCATCCTCTGTTGCAATTGCAATGCTCTTGAAGCAATCATCTCTTATTTTAATATTAGTTATGATTTTACAAGCATCTAGGTTATTATCCTTTTCAGCTAATTCTAACAAGCATTTATTGCCATCTGTTACTTCTATTATTTTACTGCAGTATTTAGCTTCACCAGCAGCTAATGCGAGTTTTTTATAACAGATATCATGCCAATATAATCCTTCTATTTTAGAACAAATATTTTCATCATTTTTTAATTCAGCTATTTGAGCATAGCAATATTCAGATGATAAATCATCTTTAACTATGTCACAGAAAAATAGATCTTGTCTTTGTTTTGCTATATTGATATAAAACTCATCTCTGGCATTATTGTCAAAACCAATACTACTTTTAATGAAGTTTCCAGTTATTCCACATCCGCTTATTAGGATTAATGTTAATAATAAACATATTAATTTAAATTTCATATTATTTTTTGTTTTATAATTCATATTTAAATTTTACTATTCTTGAACAGTAATTTTTGTCCCAAATTGATAGTAATTTGATTAGATTTTCCAAGTGCCTGTTTCTTTTTCTCGAGAACAAATTTCATGATTAATCCTTTTTTTAACTAATGTTTCATAGGTTTTCTTGGCTGTTTCTGGAGTGTTATTATTTCCAGATAAATGAGCAAGTAAAGCTAAAGATAAATTTTTTCCTTTTGATTGAATTAAAGAACTTGCATTTATATTGCTTAAATGTCCTTGGTCTGATAAGATCCATTGTTTTAGATAATAAGGATAAGGGCCATTTATTAGCATGTCAATGTCATGATTGCTTTCTAGTAAAACAGCATTTAGTTTTGGTATAATATTTTCAATTTGTTTTGTTATGATTCCTGTATCTGTAAATAATCCAAATTTTTTAATCACAAAACCACATGAACTTACATTATGAGAGGTTTTAATTGGTTTTATATTGATATTTTTAATCTTAAATGAATTTTTTATGGAGAATGTTTTTGTTTCTGCATTACCTAGTTTGAATCCTGCTTCTTGATAAACCTCTTTTGCAAGATAAATTGGCAGGTTATATCTTCTTGATAAAATTCCTGCTCCAGCTATATGGTCATGATGAGAATGGGTTAATAAAATAGCATCAACATTTTCTGGACTTTTGTTGAGATTGTTCATTCTATATTCTATTTCTCTTCTGCTTTTTCCTGCATCAATAAGGATAGAAGTGTCTTTTTCTTCTAATAAACAACAATTGCCATTACTGCCTGACGCTAT
>JAHWIT010000036.1 GCA_019322455.1 Candidatus Woesearchaeota archaeon | reverse complement strand
GGTGACAATGGTTCATTAAGAATCTCTGATTTTACCTTTTTTGTTTCTTGCATTCCTCTTAATGTGCCTTTTTTCTGTAATTGGTGAAATAAATTTTCAGCAGTTTCTATATCTTGTTTCTTTTTTTCTAAAACCTCAGACCCTTCTTCTTTTTTAACTCGAATTATATCTGAAGTTCTAGATTTTTCTTCAACTTTAACTTCATTTTTTTCTTCTATTTCTTTCTTAATCTCTCTAGCCTTTTCTAATTTTTCTTTTAATTCCTCTGCTCTAGTTTTAACATCTTCCTTAGCTTCTTTTTTCTCTGGTTCAGGCTTTTTTTCTTCTTTAGGAGCTTCAACCTTTGGCTCTTCTTTCTTTTCCTCAACTTTAGGTTCAGGTTTTGGCTCTTCCTTTTTTTCCTCAACCTTTGGTTCAGGCTGTGGAACAGGTTCTGGTTCAGCTTTAGCTTCTTCCTTTTTCTCTTCTTCCTTAGGAACCTCTACAGGTTTCTCTTTAACTTTAGGTTTTGGCTCTTCCTTCTTAGGTTCTTCTTTCTTTTCCTCAACCTTTGGTTCTTCTTTTTGTATCTCTGGTTTAGGTTCCTCCTTCTTCTCTTCCACTTTAGGTTCAGGTTTTGGCTCTTCTTTCTTTTCTTCCTTCACTTCTTCCTTTTTTTCCTCAACCTTTGGTTCCTCTTTCTTTTCTTCTTTAGGAGCTTCAGCAGACTTCTCTTCTGTTTTTCCAACTTTGTCTTCATATTTTATCTCTTCTTTCAAACTCTTTCCTTGTGCTTCTGCTTTTGCAATTAATTCTTCTGCAACTGCATCTGCCATAATATTTGCCTCTAAAGCCAATGCCTTTGCTTCATTAAATGCCTTTGGCACTAATAAATCAATAGTATCTTTAGTAAAGTAACCAGCTTCAACAGCTAAATTAAATGACCATCTATGAGCATCTTGTAATTGAGCTAATAATTGTTCTTCATCAACATCTAATATATCTTTAGTATATATTGTTCCATCTTCATAAACAGCTACTAAATCTAAACCAATCTCCATTGGCTCAATTCCTAATCTTGTCAGCATTCCTGCAACATTTGCTTTGATTTCTTCTCCTTCTTTAACAATAACTGTATCTTCTTTTATTGCAATCTTTCCACCTTCAACAGAAGTCTTTATTCCCATTGCTCCTAATTCTCCAATAACAGGTCCAGGAGCAAAATTTGTAGGGCCAGCAGGAACTAAAATATCCTTTGGAGCAGTTTGTCCAGCTTTTGCAGGAGCACTGCTTTTCCTCTTCTTTAATGTTTTATATAATTTAAATGGATTTTCTTTGCTAAACAGCAAAGCAGGCATTCCTTTCAAATATTTTTCAATTTCTTCAATGCCTTTTTTCTCAGCTTTTACTTTTTCAATTGCAATCTTTAGCAATCTTCTTTTAGTCATTCTCATAACAACAGTATCTCTAAGCTGGCCTTTCATTACTTGAAGTTGAGGAGCAGGAAGATTTTCCATATTTAGAGCTCCAATTATAGGATACTCTTTAATCAATTTTACAAATTCATCTACTGTTTTCTTCTTGTATTCTGAAACATGAGGCTTTTTTTCTTTTTCCATCTTATTTTTCAAGTTTTACTGGTTTGCTCATTGTCAATTTTAACAAAACATTTCTTATATTGTCCTTTCCAGCTGATAAATGATGAACAAGACCATCATAAATAGTCCAGATATTATCAACAACATCTTCATCCTTCATATCTTCTTTTCCTACAATACATTGAATCATTGGAATAATCTTAGCAGAAATTTTAACTGTTTTCCTTAATCTTTCACATAATGGTGCTAAATTAGCAGTTGGTGGAACAATACAGCCTGCTTTAGGATTAGGCATCTTTCCCTTTGGTCCTAAAACCCTACCAAATGAAGCAGCCACCTTAGGCATTATATTTGCTTGAGCAATAAACCAATCACATTCATTTGCTATTTTTTTAACAGCTTTCTTGTCTTTTTGATATTTAGGAAATTCATCAGCACTAACAACAATATCACAGCATTCCTTTGCTTTAGCAGCTAATTCAGGCCCAACCAAAGCGCAAATCTTAATCTTCTTCCCACTACTATGCTTAATTGTCTGAAAGAATTCAACATGATCCTCAGGCTTCTTCATATTAAGGCCTTTTAGAACAACAATTAAATCAAAACTTTGCTTGAACTTTCTTTTCTTAGCCTTTTCCTTTAATTCCTTTATTACTTTTAAGATATCTTCTTTATTCATTTCAGCCCTCCTATCTTACTGATAGTCAGTTCGGGATATTATTCAAAAAATCAAGGGTTATTTATAAATTTATCTGAAAACAATTCAAGAAATTTGTATAATCGTTGATTAGTTTCCCTTTTCCCGAGCGAGTCGAGGAATTTGCGAAAGCATTTTCACTCCTGGCAAAATCAGAGGGGCAAGGCAAAACTTTAGTTTTGAGTTGGCAAGGGCTATAAGAAAAAGAGATTATTATTTTTTAGATTTTATCTTTTTCCACTCTATTATTGATAGAATAATTCCAATTATAATAGAGATACCGATTATAATAAAGATAGCAGGAGTTAAAACAACCGCTCCAAATATTCCTGCACCCATACTATCTTGAATAATGTAAGGCATTACTATAAAACTTAAAAGTATCAACCATAATGATCCTATAAGACCTATTGTAGATGAGATTAATAAAGGCTTGATGTTAGGATAATTTATAGGAATAAACCATAATCCAAAGTATGCTAATGGGATTAATAAGCTAAGAAAACGAGGCC
>JAHWIT010000035.1 GCA_019322455.1 Candidatus Woesearchaeota archaeon | reverse complement strand
TAACTATATTTTGGTGCGGTTAATAATGGAAAATATTGATAAGATTTTTCAGGAATCAAATGACTTAGAACTTATAGTTAGTTATTATGAGAAGAATAACCAACCAAAAAAAGCTGTTCCTCATATCAAAAGAATCTTTGACAAAAGATTTAAAGAAAAAGGATTATGGGATGAATTAATAGAGGAATTTAGAAAATACAGCGCTTATTTAACATCAAAAGAGCAAAGACATTACGTTAATAAGTTTGTTAAAGAAACTACAGATACCTTTCATTATGAAGAAGCAAAAGATATTATTTTGGAGGAATTCTCTGAATTAGTTGATGACAAGAAATTTTCTTCTTTTTTTTCTAACACACTGTATTACAAAGTATGTTTTTCATTTGAGAAATTCCAAGAAGTAAATGATGTTTATGCATTAATTGAAAAACACAAAAACAGAATAGATAAAAAAAAGCTTAAACCAAAATTAGCAGAAGTACTTGCAAAGTTTGCTGCAAGTGGCAAAGCAAAACAAACAGATATAACAAGATTTGAATCATATCTTGATAACAAAGCTAAATCTTATATGGTAATCAAGGCTTTAGACAGGTCAGCAGAGCCAGCCAAAATATTAGCTGAGTTCAGAGATTATCTAAGCCAGAAATATGCATATGATATTGTAAAAGAAATGGTTAATAAGGAATTAAAAAGCAGACTTTTGGAAGATCATATTTCTATGGAATCAGAAAGAGATATTATTAAATTATTAAAAAAAGATTTCCTAACAGATAAACAAGTAAAAGAATTAGTTAATAAGATTGCTAATGCACAATTTAATTATTCTAAGCCTGGAAGAGTTCAAAGAGATCCTGCAGGAGATATTCATGAAGAACCAGAACCAGATTATGGTTTGCCATATGCATTTGATACAGTTAAACAATTCCCAGATGATGTTAAACCTAAATTAGCTAAAAAGATAATCATAAAATATCTTGGAAAACAGTTTTATGAAGAAGCTAGTGAAAGACGTTCTAGAAAAACAAAAGGAATAGCAAAAGAAACTATTAAAGCCTGCAAAATAGATAGGGATACAATTGAACATGCTTTGGCAGACGCTGTCAAGCAAGGATTGGAATGGGTAATATTAGATTATGCAGAAAATGTTCTTAAAAAATTTCCAGAGTATATCAATAGAGAATATATTGCTAAGGCTATTGCAGAAAAACTGCCAGATTCTCCATCTCATATTATTAAAAACTTTGGGCATTATTTATCTGATCAACAATTAAAAGATGCAGTTAAGGATTCTGTAAGAAAACAAGCACTTGAAGATAATTTTAGAAACATATCAGAATTAATTGAATCTGCAGAATCTAAATTCAGCCAAGAAGAATTATCTGATTTTTTCTTAGGTTTATTTGAAGATGTTAAAAATAATATTGAAATAAGTGAATTCCAATCAAGAAAAAGAAACAAAAAAGACGCAGCCTTAGAATTTCTTAATGAATTTTCTTCTTATATTCCAAGAAATAAATCAACAGAAGCTTATTATGAATTGTTAGATATAAAAAGAGAAGCTGATTCTGATGAATAAAACACTAACTGATCGTGTAAAAGAATGGAATACTCCAAAACAGATCTTGAAAAATCTACTTATAGCTACAGCCACAGGTATTGGATCTGCTTATGGCCAGCAAGAATTTGATATTCAGAATATTTTTGAAAATTCATGCATTGCTTACACAACACTCTCTGTTGGACTGCCTGTTGTTTATCATACTCTAGCTTCAGTATATAATTGTTTGTCCTTTAAATCATAATTAAATATTTAAATTCTAGTATTATTCTTCTATTAAAAATGTCATTTTATGACTCTGACAGACACTTAATCCCTGTAATGATGCAGGTTATAAGTGAAAAAGCAGGTGAAAAGATATATGATTTTGATCTTGCAAGGCAGTGCAATGACCATGCAGTACATATGTCAAGGATAGGCCAGAGCTTTCATTCTGATACTTCTTTATCTACTGGATTACCAGAGAATGTTTTGTCTGAAATTGTTTTGGATGGAAATTTTGAAGGAGCAGTAGAAAGAATAATTGATAAAATGTTTTCTTCTCCTAAACATAAACATAATATAGAACAATATCCTGTAATAGGAATTGGAACATCTGTTGGTTATGGATGGTGTGGAGAACTTAATCTTTATGTCACACAAAGATTCAGGCATTAAACCATCTTTAATTTCCCAGTAACTTCATCAATCTTACCTTCTTCATCAGGCCCTATCCCGACACACGTCTTAGTGCCAGGCGCAATAACTGTTTTGCCAGCATCTGTAATCAATGCAGTTTTTAATCCATTATCTTTAGCTTCCTGCATATACTTCAGTAATTCCTTTTCATCTGCAACCTTCAAAACAACCTTCTTCTGCCCTTCACTTCTCCATTCATCTACCTTCTTTTTGTCAGAATTAAACACAGCTTCTACTGAAGCATGAGCTGCCTGAGCAGCTAATTTTCCTTTTGGTAATTTTAAATCCTGCCTTACTAGGATTACTTGTTTCATATCAGAAAGATATTATTTTTAGTATAAAATAGTTTCTATTTACTATAACCTTTTTAAATAACATCTATTAATAATGCAAATAATCATGTTAAAATTCTCATATAAACCAGATAGAGCATTTCATGAAATAGTTGAGGCTTCTTTGGAAGATGCTTTAGATGATATGGCTACTGATGAAGAATGCGGATCTTATGATTACATAGCAGAATGGTTTGGAAAAGAGAGGCTTGTAAAAGCTACTGAAAAACTGCTTGAAGCCCATAAAAGCACAAAAATTTACATGCCAAATGATTATCACTTTTTTCTTTTAAATGAATTTATATCAGATTTTGTTAAAGTTCACAATGTTCATGTAGAAGAAAAAGGACCTCGAGAAATTGGAGATTTTTTAATAGGTAAAATAGACTATGAAGCTATTCAGGGGATATTTTTCTGGGATGTTGATTTTGAGTTTTCTCCTGACGAGTATGCTGACCTATCAACAGGAATAAAAAGACAGGTTGGATTTAGTGACGAAGTTTTTGGTGTTATTAACAAGCTAATGCCACATAATGAAGATTTAGAATTAAAAGAAACAGACCAAATTCCTGATGGAAAGAACTATTATATGAAAGGAGAAGTTTATCCTTACTCCTAGTTTTTTAGATCCATAAATTTATTGATAAATATCGTCATGATGATCATAATCTTCTAACATGACTGTTTTTGTTTCTTCATTTAAGGCTATATCTTTTTCTAAATTCTTTTATGCCGCCTATTTTAATTCCTTTTTGTTTCTTTATTCCTTTCAGCTTCTTGACATATTCAGGCCTTAATTCAGGCTCTAAAATCTCTTCTTCATATTGTTCAGCCATTAAATCAATAGCCTCACTCTTATCCTTAAGCCCAAATTTAGCCTTAATAATATTCAGAATTCTGTTTGCATGTTCATTAATATTTATTATAGCTTGTACAATTAATATCACCTATATATAATATTAATATCATATTAATATATAAAGTTTTTGGTTTTTTAGAATTATAACATCATTAGTTTCAATTTGAGTTAGGGCCTTATCCGACATTACCATATTTGATTTCTCCTATTAAAGAAAAACCTTGCAACTTATCTATTGCTTGTTCTACGTTTGCTCGATCTAAATTTTTTAAGAATAAATCTAATGATGAATTATCCATTCTACTCATAGATAATAATGCATCATTTATATCAACAAAAGCAATCTCTCCTTCCCCAAATCCATTTGGAGCATAAACAATTCCCTTTGGTCCTCCTTCACCGCCTCCTAAAGGGTAACCTGTGCTCCAACCATATGTTTTTGCATGTGTTTGGTCAAGTAATATAATTTCAAGCGTATAAGTTACACCCATATTTGCCTGTTCGGGTTTTTCTGGCACTTTTTCTAGAACTATTCTTCCATCTCTCTCTACGGGTTCTACTCTGTGTAGAAATAATCTTGGCATATTAAATAATTGAATCTAATTAATATATAAACCTTCTAGTTTTTTAGAATTATAACATCATTAG
>JAHWIT010000034.1 GCA_019322455.1 Candidatus Woesearchaeota archaeon | reverse complement strand
TTCTTAATAAAGCATTATTAATATCTTATGGAATTATTAAAAAGTTAATAGATTTGTTTAAAGCAAAAGTAGCTGCTGTAGCTGCCGTGAGGGCAGCCCAATTAGTAGCCAACCAGACTTTTGTAGGAGCTACTATAATAACAGAGGCTAACTCAGTGGCAGTTGCTAAAAACATAGCTTTACAAAAGGGGCTAGCAGCTTCGTTGATAACCACAAAAGTTGCACTATTAGGAATAGCTGCTGTTGCAGTAGGTGCTTATATGGCATATAGAAGATTATCAACTGCCCAGGAACGAGCAAGAAGGAGTCAAATTGAATCAATAGCCATTCAAATGGATAGACAACGGGCTAATTTGGAATTAATAAAGTCAAAGTCGTCTCTTGCAAAAATTCAAATGACCGAATTGGAGAATTTAAAAAAATCAGGTAAATTAACAGATGAATTAAGATTAAAACTAATTGAACTCACAGAAGTTTATGATAGCTTACAAGAAAAAATTGCCAAGGCTGATCTAAGACTATTAGCTTCTGAATTCAGAAAAGCTGTAAAGGAAGCTGAAGTTGGTGGTAAAGCTCTGAAATCTTATTTTGATGTACTTGATAAAGCAGAAGATCCTACAAGGAAAACGGCAGAGGAATTAGAAAATCTTCTTGGAGAACTTGAGAAACAACGAAATATTTCGGAACAACTTACTCCTATGGGAATGGATTATTTGGAAGCTATGTTTCCAAAGGCTAGTAGACAATTTTTATTGCAATTACATGAGCAGGCTAAAAAAGGATTTGTAACTTCTGATGAAGATATTAACAGAGTTATAAAGATTGAAAAAGTCATAGCCGAAATTATAAAGGTGAAAAAAGGCATAACAGAAGGAATAATTACACCAGATAAAGAAACTATAAAACCTGACAAGAAACTATTAGAGGATAGAGAGAAACTCAAGAAGAAAATAGAAGATTTGACAAGAAGTATGAATCTTGAAATTTTAAAGGCTTATGGGCATGAACAAGAAGCTGCTGAAAAAGCTATCTTAAATGAAATTGAAGATAGAGAACTATTATCAACCCAAGCCAAAGCTTTAGGATTAGATACAACATTGTTTTTATTAAAAACGGAGGAATGGAAAAGATCACAACTTGACGAAATTAGAAGAGATCAGTTAGAAAAAGATAAAAAAGCTGAATTAGAACGATTAGAAAATCAAAAGAAAGCAGCAGCCGAAGCAGCCAAGTTAGCAAAACAACGAGCAGAAGATATTAGTGAAGCTCTTGGTAGAGTTACTTTACTAAAAGCAGGTGCCAGAGAACGTGAACAACTTGAAGTATTGGAAAGAAATAGGGAGTTAAGAAAAAGACTTGTTAAAGCTATGGAGGAGGAAAAGGAGGCTGCTAAGAATTTACTCATAGTAAAATCAGCCACAAACGGTCTTGACAATGTAACTAACGAAAAGTTAAAAGAAAGAATTGCTTTAATTCATAAACTGAAGCAAGCTATCCAAGATATATCTGATTTCGAGCAAAATGAAATTCAAAAAATTCAAAAACAATGGATCATCGACTCTGTAAATGTATTTATGCAAGGTGCTCAAGAAGCCTTCAATCAAATAGGATACATTGCATTTCAGAATGAGCGTGATACTCAAAATGAAATCAGGAGAATAAGACAGGAATATTCTACCAAAAGAGTTACTGACGAAACTGAGATGTTGAAAAAGATTGAAATAGCCGAGAAGAATTCCGCTATTCGAACTGCAAATTCTTGGAAACAGGTGTTTGGAACAATGACTTCAACGGTGATCAACAGTATTCAAAGTGCTTTCATGGCTCAAGCTCAACAGGCATTGACATTTGCACAAAGTTTGAAATGGTCACTCTTTGGTGGAGTTGTTGGAATTTTGGGATCGTTGTTTACTTCCTGGAATCAATCTCGTATGAGAGAGGAAGAACAATTTATGGGTATGGCTACTTCTTTAGAAGAACAAAGAAGAACAAGTTTTGGCAAAATTTCAAGTGCCCCTATAATGAACGTCTCAATTTCCCCATCTGTCAATATAACAGGGCAAACAATTTTTATCTCAGGGGGTGATGTGAGTGAATTGGAAACTGGCTTAGAAGGACTTATAAAGTCTACAATACAAAGGAGTTTAGACACAGGGGAATTAAATTTAAGTGAGGTAGCGACAGCGTAATTATTATTAAATATGTAATATTATTATTAAATTTGGAACTATCCTAAATTATAATAGTATAAAATGTGTAATTAATAAAATTATTATACTATTAAGTTGGAGGATAGTAATATGATAGCAAGAATATGTCTTGTATGTAAAAAACCATTCTTCGTTCATCCTTATAAAATAAAAGAAGGAAAAGGAAAATATTGCTCAAGAAAATGTTGCGATTCGGTGAAGGAACGAGTAACAAGATTTGACACAAAATGTGTGAACTGTGGTAAAAAATTTAAAGTCAGAAAAAAGGAAAAGAGAAAATTTTGTAGTAGAAAATGCTATGTGGAATATTCCAAAAAAGAAAAGGAATCTAAATTAAATGTAATATGTGATTTTTGTGGGAAGCAATTCCATAAAAAACCACATTGTTTAAAAGAATTAAATTTTTGTAGTAAA
Source organism: Candidatus Woesearchaeota archaeon (assembly GCA_019322455.1). Lineage (GTDB taxonomy): Archaea > Nanobdellota > Nanobdellia > Woesearchaeales > WJKL01 > JAHWIB01. The sequence goes on along the minus strand of JAHWIT010000034.1, from coordinate 1,146 downwards.
GAATGTTGGTATAATTTTAAATCTGAAAGTGAAACAGAGGAAATTATATGTGATAATTGTGGTAAAAAAATAAGAATACCACTAAGTAGGTATAAACAGGGGGGGAGATTTTGTTCTAAGAAGTGTTATGGGGAGTATAAAAGTAAAGAAAATACTATTGTATCATTGTGTGATAATTGTAAAAAAAGAATAGCGGTGTCAAGATCAGAATGGAAAGCATACAGACATCATTTTTGTTCTGAGGAATGTTCCAAAGAATATAATAAAACAAAAAGAGTTTATAAAAAAAGAATAAATAGAAAAATACTAACTAAAGATGATCATGCTTTGATACCCTTGAATCAAAATAAATTTGCTATAATAGATATTGATGATATCGACAAGGTTAAGAACTATACTTGGAATATTGTTGGAAATGATTATGTCAGGACTGCAAAATCTATAAAAGGGAAAAGAATCACAATGTTACTCCATAGATACATTATGGGGTTAAAAAAAGGTGATAATGTAGATATTGATCATATTAATAGAAATTCCTTAGATTGCAGAAAAGCAAACATGCGATTATGTAATAAAGGAGAAAATAGAAGAAATTCAATTGGGAAAAAAGATTCAACGTCTGAATATAAAGGATTATCCAAGGTTGAATTGAGTAATGAAACAAAATGGGCTGTTCAGATTAATGGATTTTATGTAGGACGTTACAAAGATGAAAAAGAAGCTGCCATTGCAGCAGATATTTTATCAAGACATTTTTATCAAGATTTTGCTTATTTAAATTTTCCTGAACTAAAGAAAAAATCTTTTAAAGAGCTATTGGAAAATAATATAACTGAGAATAAACAAAAAATTTTGAATATCGTTAATATGTAATTAATAGAATATAATACAAACCGTTGGAGGATATTATGATAATAGAACAAATTGAAAAAGATAACAAAATTACTTTAGAGAAATTAAATCAAAAAATTGAAGATTTAGGCACAATAATATTAATCCAATCGAAAGAGATACGTGGGTTAAAAATGCTTTTAAGTACCCATATTGTAGCACATAATGCAAGGCATGACGATGCTATAAAATTTTTAACTCAAATAAGAATGTATCTGAGATACTTATGGAAGAAAAAGGATGAAAAAATTTATA
>JAHWIT010000033.1 GCA_019322455.1 Candidatus Woesearchaeota archaeon | reverse complement strand
TGTGTGATTCTATAGGCGGAGAGTGGTTATTTGATGAAAGAGCCATACCTCCACAAGATCTTAAGTATAACAAAGACGCATATGAAGTCGTGGGTTTTGTAAATTTTTGTTGTGGAGATGATGATCCTTATGATAATGGAGCATTAACTTTTGGTAATTTGGATTATGAAAAAGTAGAAAACCATTTGATTTGTGTGTATATAGGGAATAGATGGCAATGGATTGATACAAATGAAGCATGGTTTGCAATAAAAGAAATAAATAAGCCAGAGATAAATAAACTAGATATACCAGAAAAACAAGAAAAGATAATAAGTTATGATATGGTAAATAATAAATCACAATGGAGAGAATGTAATAAAAGTAATATAGGTCCTATAATTCCAAGTTTAGCTGTACGGGCATATGGAAGATTTTATTGTTATAAAGAAGAAAATGATTTTAGATATGCTATATGTAGAGGTAATTGGGAGGAATTTGGTGATGATGATAGGAATATCCAATCAAAAAATGAAATTACAAAATCAGGCGCTTTGAGAGAAGTAGGTTCTGCTTTAACAAATATTTTTAATTCTAAAAAAATCTTTGATCAAACCACTATTGATGAGTATGGAACAATTGAACTAGTTCCTTATGATGCACAAACTGGAATAGGTGTAGATAATCCAATTAATGATTGGACAGGGTATAAAAGTTTAGAGTTTTTTATTAAGATAAATGACACAACTATTCCATTATACCTTAGAATAGTTGCAGGAGTACCAGATAAGATTATATTTTATGAGCCTGTTATAGATTATGTTGTAAATACTCCAAAAAACGATGAATGGTTACATGTAGTTATACCAATTGAAGATTGGATAAATGTCAAAATTATTGAGTTTGATGAAGAAATTACATATCTTATTCCTGATTATGAAGTTGAAATAGGTTATATATTTTTAAGACCAGATAATGAAATTAATCTAGCTTATTGTTCAGATTTAGCTTTTAACCCACCAGAATTTTATAATAAGTGGATTTCAGATCTTGATAATGATAGTGCTGCTTGTAATGCTTCAAATCCTTTATATAAATGGACAGGGACAAAGTGTTGTGGAGATGATGGAAATTCTACAATTAGAGAATATTATAATGATACTGAATCAGGTTGTTGGAATTCTGATGTAATAAATGATGATACTGCTATTATGAATGTAGAATATAATATAGCAAAAAAAGCTGAAGAAAAATATGAACAAATCTATCCTGATATAGATGTTAGTTTTAATGTTAATACAATAGGTCCTCTTTTAATTGATCATGATCATAGGACTGGGGTAGGTAGTGATGAGCCAAATGAAGGTTTTGCTTGTCCTGCTGGTTTTGCTGTTTGTGGAGCTAAAAACAAACACGATTCAAGGAGCCAATTAAGTATGATTAGTTGTTGCCCTGTGTTTGGAGCTAGAATCTTAGCAAGTGGGCTTAAAGAGATATCTGAGTCAAGAGAAGGTAAAGATGAATATTGTGGAGGAAATAAAGTAGTAGTTGCAGCACGAAATAGAGGGGACGATGACTATTTGAAGTCTTTTTTTTGTGTTGAAATAGAAGGCGTGACTATAGGGACACGGATAAGATTTGATAATCATCATAAAGGCGGATGGGATTGGTGTCCTGAGAAAGATCAGCTAGTATGTGGGTTAAGGTCTGCTCAAGGCAATGAAATAGATGAGTTTTATTGTTGCAAAATTGATCCAATAGAAGATTCTAGATTTACAAATATTAAAGGCGAACAATTATCTCTTTACAAATCAATAACATATACTTCAACAATAAGTGCAGATAAAATACAGACATTAGAGATACCAGACGATTTGAAAAATTTATTTCGTACTGATTCCTTTGTTATTTCAGATTTAAGTGCTAATCCTAAAGTTGCTTTTGATGTTTTCTTTTCAGATACAGGAACTACTCAAACAAAGAATCCAGATGCAATTATAGTTGTAAAAACAGATTATTCTGATAAGGGGGTTGTTGATTTAGGAAGCGTAACAGCAACTAAGACACATTCATGTAATTCAACTAGTTGTATATATCCTTTGCTTGGAGAAAGACCAATTACTGTTGAGAATCTTCATCCTAGTGAATATAATCTATTTATTGTTGAAAGTGATGGAAATAAAGAGCCTGCAAATCCAACTGCAACTACTAATGATGAAGAATCTTATATTTTAGTTGAGAATATTAAGCAAGGTGTTTTGTTTTATGAAGGTGGATTTTATGGATGTAATGCTCCAACTTATATTACTGATACTTATGCTAATATAGAACAACTTAGTCATTGTGATGTAAAAGGAAGTTATTTTTGTTCTTATGGAAAAGGATGGAGCGATGGAGGACTAGATGCAAATCAAAGAAATGCAACAAGACAGATTCCTGATTCTCTTGATCCTAAATTTGCTGCTAATTTACAATTCGAAGAATGCTGTCAAATGAATGATTGCTGGAATGGCAGTAGTTGTGTAACTGATATGTCTGCAACAAATGAGGTTGCAATTATTAATGGAACTTCATATAGATGTGAAAAAGGAGAGTGGGAATTAGCAACTATAAAATACACATGGGATAATAGTCAGACAGGATTCTGCCCATCAATAACACAATGTCTGGTTGATCCAGATGGAAATGGAGCTAATGATAATGATCCTTCTAGATACAGTAATTCACCTACATATACAGATAACCCAAGATGTATTAATGATACTCAGTTTATAGAAGATCATTATTGTGAGGATGGAAATTGGACAAGCAGGACAAAGTTATTAGCAACACAATTATTACATATAGAAGCTGTTGAAGATTCATTTACTCTTTATTGTGATTATTATAGCAAGATTTTACCTCCTGGAACAGAGACAAGAGATGCTTTGATAGAAGGACTATCATACCAAGAGGGATTAGTAAGGGCTTGTTTTGATAATTTTGGAGAGGCTAATAACTATGAAATGCCTTGCACTAATAATTTTTGTTCATTGTCTTATGTTACTTCTGGTGGTCAACCAAATATGGCAATTGCAACTTCTGTAAATAAACCAATTGATTTTTCATTACAAATTGGAATACCAAAATATTTCCTTGAGCAGGTATTTGGCATAGCTGATCCAACTTATTGTAATTCATTATTTAATTTAGGATGGAATTTCACAGAATGTGATGATACAGATGATATAGAATTTTGGTATTCAGATAGATTTAATTCAGTGATATATGCATTTATGCCATTACAAGGAATGACTCCGCTAACAATATGGGATAGAATAGTGAATTTCTTTAGGAATATATTTACAATTTTTGATGGTTGGAAACCAACAAGCCCAATTGCAGGAGCTATAAATATTAGTATTGTTAATGAAACAGCTGATTATAATAGTTTGTGTATAGCAAAGAGAGGAGATAAAGAAGCATATCTTATTATGGAGGCTCCAAAAATATCAAGGATATTCTTAACTGCTAGTTATCAAAATTTAGTTGGAACTGATGTGTGTGCTGCTGTAGAAATTTTAGGAAGTCAAGAGAATTTTGCAGGAAATATATTTTATGATTGTACTAAGGTGGGTGATAATTATGTTGTATATGCTGAGGCGCCGATTGATGAAATTACTGAAGAAGCACCTTTACTATTTTATGCTTTGTGGGATAATTTAGTAGGTTAGT
>JAHWIT010000032.1 GCA_019322455.1 Candidatus Woesearchaeota archaeon | reverse complement strand
TATCAATACTTTGATTTAATATTGCTTGATATAAATCCCATGCAGTTAAATTGCCCCATCTAGTTCCATTAATATACTGAACTATATTCAATACATTATTAACAGTATTATTGATATCTATTGTATTAGTCTCTATTCTCTGAACATAATTACAAACAGAAGTACTAAAATTATTCAATGGATCAGAGCAGTTCATTGAAATACTTAAATTACCTACACTAACACTAATATTATTAATCAATGTCCATGTATAATTAAATTGATTAGCTATTGACTGATTCATAATATACAATGTATTATTAATATTATTAACAGCATTATAAGTGCTGTTTGTAATATTAATCAATAACTGAATACTATTGTTCAAATCCAAAGAGATATTGCAAATAGGAGTATCAACACTTCCATTGCAATTCAATAAATCAATAATATTCTGTGTATCAGTATAGATATTATCAGTTGTAATCTTTATTGTATTAACAGTGCCATTAATAATATTAATTGTAGCCTGCATATTATTTGTTGTTAAATTAATAGCAAACAACAATTCACACATCTTGTTAGTTGACGATCCCAATGTACAATTAAACTCATCTAATAATTCTGTAAAATTATATTCAGTTAAGCTTCTATTCTGATAAGTCCAAACCTCATAACCATAGTCAATAGGCACACACCAATCAAACTCAGTCATATCATTCTCATTCTCTAATCCCCATGATGAACCACTGTCAGTAGAATTATAACTCCATCCAGAACTTGTTGCATCTGCTCCTAAAATCCAGCCTACACTGCTGTTAGCACAGTCAGGACATCCTAAGATAATAGCAAGAGTTGTATTTGTAACCTCTTTTCTTAATATATCACTGCATTTCCATACATAATCAGTTGCACTAAACTCAATTGAAGTAGGATCATACTGCTCAACTAATGTACATACTGAAGTTGTTGAAGGATCTCCTGAACTATAAGCATTGAATATACATACCTTTAAGTAAACAGTTGTACTATTCTTTACTTTTAATTTTGAGCAGGTTCTATAGCCGTCAGCAGTTAAATCAATATTTGTAAAATTAGTTTTCTTATAAGTTGTATTATATATATCTATAGCAGTTACATTAGCTGTTTGAGCATAATGCTCTGTATCATTCCATCTGCAAGCAGCAATTGCTCCTGCAGCAGCTGCTCCTCCTGCAGCTGGATAATATGTTAAAGTTCTTGTTGTATAAGTCCAAACTTGATATGGTAAATTACCTATTGATTGGTTAATCTCCCATGTTAAATTCCAAATATTATCAACTGTATTATTAATTATATTCACAGTTGTATAAACATTATTTACAGTGCTGTTTATATTTTGTAATAAAGTAATGATATTAACTACTCCAACAGGAACTCCCATATTAACAGAAACATTAGTTCCAACACCAAGATACTGCATATATTCCTGTGGATTATAAGCATTAGCCTCCCAGCATGTTATATATTGCACTTTAACACCTTGTGATAATGCTAACGTACTAATAGCCCCTGCACTAGATGTATCAAATCTTGCAACTAAAACAATAACCTCGCTTTGTCCTGCTTGTAATTCTGTTTTCTCTACTCTAAATTGGTCTCTTCCAACTCCCCATAATTCTCCTCTTGTTCCAATAAATGTAGCATATTGAGGAGCTTCAATTTCTATAATAACATTAGATAAATCATAAACTTCATTGTTTGTAATTGTATATGCTATAATAACCTCTTGTGTTCCATTGCCAACAGTTCCTGTTGTTGTTGAAGCACTTACACTAAATGGCTCTCTATTTCTAACCTCTAAATCAAATGAATCCTCATTAACTGTAATATTACCATAAGCATTAGGCAAACTATACTTGATATTTGTACAATTTACACTTATATTCTGGCTAGTATTAAATTCACCAGCATCAAAATTCATTCCAATATAACCCATCCTTTCCCATGATCCACCTACTTCACTGATGAAATAATCAACAGTCCATAAACCACTGCCTCTTACTATATTACTAACAAGATGCTCTCTAACAACAGTTCTGTCAGGATAAATACATCTAAAGCTTACATTTTCAGCATCAGCATCAGCAAGATTAAAGTATTGTTTAATATTCAGAATCTTATGCAAAAAATTCAATTCAAATAAAGTTCCATTTGGCAGATAATAACAGCCACTTCCAGTATGGCCTGATCCAGCTAACCCAGAACCCATACTGTCAAAAAAATAATTACCCCTGCCTCTTCCATATTCTACTAATGTATGAAATATTTCATCATCTTCTATTCTTAAAAAACTAACATTATTGCCTGTATAAGTATTATTAGTTATAGGAACAAATGTGCTTAAATCATATTCAGATGGTGAGGTGCTTGAATCAACAGAATATGATCCTGTTTGCCCTGAAGATAATACACATTGTATTTTTCCAGCAACAGGAACAGTACAAATCGATCCACTATTAAAAGAAAATCCAGAGGGTATTGTAAAATTAGTTTGTGTAGTTTGATTCCCATTGTTTGTTACATATACTTTATGTAATTCAGCATTCCAATAATTTAATTTATCAGCATACTGCACAATCTCATTAGCAGCATATGCCAATGAACTAAGAATTACTATTAATAATACAAAAATTATGCCTCTTTTCATTGATAAACACCTCTTTTTATTAATTTGTAACTTTTATTTATAAAATTTTCTATTTAAAACTTGATTTCATAGCTTTTAAATTCATTTTCTTTTCTTTTTTTCCCTGTCAATCCTTGCTTTCTCGCGCTCTACCCTTTTTAATTCTCTTTCTAACTCACGCTCTTTTTCCCTTTCAAGTCTTGCTCTTTCCCGTTCTATTCTTTTCCATTCTCTTTCCAACTCGCGCTCTTTTTCCCTGTCAAGCCTTGCTTTCTCTCGCTTTACCCTTTCTAATTCTTTTTCTATTTCTTGCTCTTTTTCAAGTTCTGTTCCTCTGTATTCTACCTTTTCCCATTCTTCTGCTTTTTCATTTTTTATTATTTCATCTTTTTTTGGTATCAAATAAGGGATTTCTTGCTCTTTATTTCTTTTCTTTATTTCTTCTAATTTTTTCTGCCTTCTTTGTTTTATCTTGTCAAGCAGGATTTCATAACGTCTTTTTCCCAGATTTGCTTGTTTTCCTTTAATTCTTGTCTGTTTTATAGATCCTCCATAAGAAGGTATTCCTCCGTGCCTCATCTTTACCAAAACAATTATAACTATCATAATTGAAGTAAATATTAACAATAATATTGCAAACATAATTGATTTCCAATCTTCTGATAATTTTTTAATTGATTTTTTAGATTCTTGCGCCTCTTGACTAATGCCAATTGCAGAACCAGTTACCCTTTCTCCTAATCTATCTGTAAGTTCTTGTCTTATTGCATTGAATTGCTGTTCAGCTTGTTCATTAGTTATTTCCCCATTTTCTAAATAATTTATAACCTTAGTCATACTATTTACACTATCAGTTATCAAAAATATCTCTTCTTCACTAAATTGCTGCATATACTCCATATCTGTTAATAATTCAAGCAGATATTGCCTGCTTTCCTTTATCAAATCCAAAAGTTCAACATTCACTGTTTCATTTATATCTTCTAATAATTCCTCCCATCCAACTACAACAACAATCTCTCTTGCTGTCCTTGTTTGTCCAAGATATGTTGCACTCCAGTCCAAATAATAAATTCCTGTTTCATTAAATGCCCCGTCAACATATATTATGCCGTCTTCAACTTGCAGCCCATTGCTTGTATTGTATGTCTGATTAGTTCCATTTATCATGTCAACTACTAAATTTGCATTTGATATTGAACCAGAATCAACAGCAATTCCATTATACTTAATCTCAGCACCAACCCTTGCTGTTTGGTTAATGTTTATCAAATCAGGGCTTACTCCTAAAATAGTTAATCCACTAACTACCTCTCCAATAGTAAATCCATCACTTGCCTCTTTTACAAAAGGAGTTGTTTGATTAGTAAGCATTGTTACAGAAGCAATATATGTTCCAGTAGAATTATTCCCCACATAAAATTCATAATACCACAATCCATCTGTTAAATAAGTCATAGGAACATTAATTACTACAGCAGTCTCACTGCCATTCTCAACATTATATATAGTTGCATTAATATCAATTATATCAGTAGGTTTAGCAGCCAGTCCTGTAAATAAGTTAGATACATCAGCAGTTACAAGAACCTTTTCTCCTTGGCTTACAACCTCAGGAGTGCTTGAAACACTTAACCCGCAGCAGCATAAAGTTACATTAGTTATCTCTTCTGTAATATTAACAATCAATACCCTCATCTCAGAACTTCCTGTAAGATTAAAATCATTAGTGCAGTTAACAGACCATTCATAAGTTCCATTTGTTAAAATTTTATTAAATGACTGAGTAATATCTTCTGTTATTGAATAATCAGTATCAACAACAGAATTATTTATAATCAATTCACAATAATCTATATTTGATTCATTATCTGTTACATTATACTGGAATACAATATATCCATCATTATCAACAGAATTATTTACAGGATTAATTGATGTTACAATTGGAGCAGTAGTATCATTAATTACTTGCATAATCTTTATACTTCTATTATTATCACCAAAATCATAGTTTCCGCCATTATCATAAGCAAGACAATTCCATGTATAATTTCCAATACTTAAAGTCTTATTAAACAAAGCAGTTTCTTCTTTATTCGTTCCGCTGAATATTATTGTCTCATTTAAACTAAAAGAACTATTTTGATTATTTGTTATATATAGAGATATATTCTTTACGCCTTTGTTATTGCCTTGTTTATCTTCAGCACTGCAATTGAAAGTAATATTGTATAAATCATTAGTATAAGCTATGAAATTATCTAGAGGATAATTAAGAGTTACTGTTGGAGGTTTATCACCGCCCGCAACAGCTGCAGCTGGATCATTGAAAGATAGATTGAATACTATTTTATTTGGACCATCAGATAAATTCTGAATTATAGTCCAATTATCTTCATTTCTGCATGTCTGGTTGTCAAAATCAAAATCAGTGCATTTCCAGAGAGCTAAATCAGATCCACTTCCATAACTTAAATTGATACTAACCATATCATAAGTTGCAGAAGGATTTATTTCCCATGAAATAACCTCTATTACATTAATAAAAATATCTCCTAAAATATTTTCTGAAGAGTCTTCTAATCTTGTGAAATTTATAATATTAGAGTTAACAGTTAAGTTGGAAATATAAATTTCATTAAAATTTCCACTTATTGGGTTAACCTTTACATTATATAATCCATCACTAAGATAAAAATCATAAAGTTCATCATCAGTTAAAACTAATTCTCCATTATCATAAACCTTAACCTCACTAGTAACAGGATTATAATTCGAATCTGTTATAACCCCTTTTATTTGACGAGTCCCTCCTATATTTATTATCCATTTTTCTGATTCTATTTCATATCCATTTGACGTTGTACAATTAACACTCCATTCATAAGTTCCATTTGGTAAACTCTGATTAAAATCTTTTACTATAATCTCTTCAATAGAATAATCTGTTTGATAAACAGTTTCATCTATTATTAATTCACAATAATCTATTGCTTGATTTGAATCATAAACACTATATTCAAAATTAATATTTCCGTCGCTATCATTAGCATTATTTGCAGGACTAATTAAATTAACATTTCCAAATGGACAGTCGCTTCCAGATAATATTTTGTCTATATCCTTGACTTCAAAATCTTCAAAAACATCTCCAATATCTATTTCCTCTGAGCAAGACAAATGAATTGTATTAGGCCCTAATATATTGGAATTAATTGTTATCTTAAAAGTATTATCTCCTAATAATCTTTCTTTTGATTTATTGTGTAATTTAATTAATATTCCGCTTTGATTTATCTTTTCTATTGCCAAATTTCCTCTTACTAAATCTCCAGGATTACTGTCAATTGAAAATTGAGGAATAGAACTGAAGCTAACTGTTTCTGAATCTATTAATTGAGAAGGATTTGTACTGCCTCCTTTAAACACCTCTGCAGTTACAGTATATGAAGTTCCATTATTAAATGAATAATCAGAAAACAAATCAACAAACCTTATTCCATTGCAGCTGCATCCGCCTTTTTCTTTATAGCCGCAGTTAACAGTAAATGTATATTCTAGTCCAGGAACAGTATCCATTAATTTAATCCATTCTCCATTACATTTCCTATTCTCAAAATCCCATTCTTTGCATTTAAATAATTCAGTTCCAGTTGCAGTTATTGTTACAGTTGCATCTTCTATATCAGGATCCTTTGGATCAATAGCATATGTCTTGCTGTATTCAATATCAGGAGTTGGATCTTCATCAACATCTACAATATCCTCAACATCATTTGTTATTGTTTTTTCTAATTCAATCTTTTTTATTGCACTATGTTCTGGAACAATCTCTATTTCATATTCTCCTTGTTCTAATTCATATTCATGTATTTCTCCTGAACTCTCTTGTACTACCTCTCCTTCTTGTTTCCATATTATTGTTGAATTTATTGGTATATCTTCTGCATCCTCGATTGTTTCATTTATACTAACAGTTTGTCTGATTTTTTTGAATATAATCTGGTCAATCCTGCACTCTGTGTCACTTGAAGATTTATCACAACTGATTTCTACTTCATCATTCTGATTTAAATCAATATTTTCAAATACATATTCTTCCCATATATCTGAATCTATTCTATCTTCAAATGTTTCAATTAAATTTCCATTGATGTATAATCTATAGACATCTCCTTTATTTTCTGGGCAATGAACCATTACAATATCATACAATCCTTCCTCTAAATTAAATTCATATATTATAGATGCACTCTCTTGATGGTTGCTGTCATGCCCTACACAAAGATTAGAAGTATCATCACATTCACAATTAGTTAAGATTTCATAAGCACCACTTGTAGTTAATTCTTCTGCTTCAAATGTTAATATTTCATCATAAACAGCTAGTCCAGTAATGCCTGTTTTATTTATCAAAACATAATAAGAAAACAAGATAAATATTCCTAGCATAAATACAATAATTACCTCTTTATTTGTTTTGTTACCTCTTTTTTGCTTCATCTTTTCTTTTTAATCTCCTTTATAACTAAGTCTCCTTCTGAATTCATAACTATAACTAGCTCTGTGCCTTGTTTCCAGCCCTTAATTTTAGCAAGATCTCTAGGAATAGTGATCTTAAATTGGCCTCTGTTATCTTGCAGCTTCATTTTATAGTACTAATTTAATGCTAATTAAGGTATAAAATAGTACTAATCATATAAAAAGGTTTCGAAATTATACAGAATTTCGGAACTTCAAAAATTGAAAATTTTTGTATGTTACTAAAATTTTATATATAATCTTAAGATTTAATCCCATATGCCAAAATTAATGCCAAATGCAGAAGAAATAGAATTCAAAGAAAAATTCATTGAAAGATACTCTAAACTTACTGATTTTCAAGAATTTAAAAAATACTCTTTGTCATTTTTAAGAAGAAGCATTAGAATAAACACTCTTAAAATTTCAATTAATGAACTTAAAAAAAGACTTGAAAAAGACTGGAAACTAACTCAAATACCTTGGTGCAAGCAAGGATTCTGGATTGAACACAAAGGAAAAGAAAAAAGAAGAGATATTGGAAATTTAATTGAACATTTATTAGGATATTTTTATGTGCAGGAAGCAGTTAGCATGATTCCTCCAATTGTTCTTGATCCAAAACCAGGAGAAACAATTCTTGATATAGCTGCATCTCCTGGAAGCAAAGCAACTCAAATTGCTTCAATGATGCAGAATAAAGGAATTTTTATTGCTAATGATTACAAAGGAGATAGAATGAAGCCTTTAGGCATTAATATGCAAAGAATAGGAATAACCAATTCAATCACAACATTAATGCAGGGAAGATTCTTCAAGGATTTCCAATTTGATCGTATTTTAGTAGATGCTCCTTGTTCTGGAACAGGAACAATAAGAAAATCATTGAAAACATTAAGAATCTGGAATCCAAATATGGTTAAGAGAATATCAGGAACACAAAAACAGCTTTTAGAAACAGCATTCAACAATCTAAAAAAAGGAGGAATTATAGTTTATTCAACATGCACATTAGAGCCAGAAGAAGATGAAGCAGTTGTTGACTTTCTTTTAGATAAATATCCAAATGCCAAGTTAGAAGAAATAAATCTTCCTGGATTGAAAAGAAGTAATGCTGTTTTAGAGTTTGAAGGAAAAAAATACAATCCAGCAATCAAAAAATGTCTTAGATTATGGCCTCAAGATAATGACACAGAAGGATTTTTTGTCGCGAGGATTGTTAAATCCGAGTGACAAACAAATCTGCTCACAAATTTCGAAGAAATTTGAGACAGGTTTTTTGTTATGAAGATTGTTAAAATCTAATTAATTTATTTTCTTTGAAAACTCCTAGAATAAAATAATAAAATCCTGGAAAAATTCCTCCTTTTGGAAAAGAATCTGCAATAAATGTTATTTCTTTTTCTTTTAAATCATGCAAAGCTGTTGTGTAATAATTCCAACTTGGATTTTCTATATTTGATGAAGAAAAAGGCCTTCTAAACTCAGTTACTTCTCCTTTTTGATCACAAACATAAACATACAATGTGTCAGAAACTAAAAATTCCTTACCAAACTTAAAATCAACCAATGTTCCTTTAACCTTAACATCCTTATTACAAAGACGACTTCTTGCTGGTTTTTTGTTTAGTTTATACCAAATCCATGATAACCATGATGCATTTTCTTTAAGTTTATCTTCATAAGGATCTTTTAATTCTTTTATATAATCCCCTAATTCCATTACCTCTCCAGCATCTTCAAGTTTTCCTTCAATCCCTGTTTGCATAAAATCAGAATTAATCCAAGTTGCTTAAAAATCTTATGTTTTTAAACAGTTAATCTTTTCTTCACAGCTTGAAATCCATAAACAGCAATCCCGCCAGTAAAAGCAGTAATTAACTGCATGATTCCCATTGCTGTTAGGAAAACAACTGGAACAATATTTAGTGAGTATAAAATAAATGCAATTAAGAATAAAAATCCTGATTTTAATAAAGATCCAATAACTAATGTTAACCAATAATTCTTATTTAATCTTAATTTAAGCCATTTAAAACTAAAAACTAGAATCGTATTTCCAATCCATATAAACGGAATCATATAAACTAAAAAAATTGTAAACGGCCCAAATAAAATTCCTCTTGACAAAGCCCCTAAACTAGGACTAATAATAACAGGCAATAACTTATATCCTTTAATATTCAATGCACTAGCTATTAACAAAGCATTAACAATAATCCCAACAGCTAATTGAGGATGCCCTATTGTCAAAGGAATAAAAAAACAAAAAGCAGTATAAACAACCATTTCAAAATATTGATAAATATTGCTTAACGCATATTCTTGTAAATTTGCCAGCTTGTATAAATATCTCATAATCTAATCAATAAGCTAATGGTATATATAAATTTCTATTTTTCCAAGCAAAAATATTAGAAATCTATTCATAAATTCCAATAAAAAAACTAAAGACTTCTTAGATATCTAAAAGGCACTGTATCCCTTAATCTAGAAATATTCCTTTTATTTTTCTTTAATAAAATAGTTGCTTTTAAGACATCTCCTGCATTCTGATAAACCGGCGATGTTTGTTTAAATTCTAGACCAAATCCATCAAGTAAACATAATATTTGTTCAGCATAAGTTCTTAAATCATCTTTTAAATCCAAATGACGATCTAAACAAATGGAAGCATAAGAACCGCCAAAGCTAATAGTTTT
>JAHWIT010000031.1 GCA_019322455.1 Candidatus Woesearchaeota archaeon | reverse complement strand
TGTTAAATCTTCTTCATCAAGAACATGTTCTGTTTTATCTAATTCATCTATATTAGAAACTCTATACTTCTTAACAACTTGTATACTATGCCCGCTTTCATCAGTTTTACTTCCAGAAACATAAAGATAACCTAAATCTAATGGTTCTTCTTTAGGTTTTTCTTCTTTTTCAACTTTTACTATTTGCAAAATTCTAGTTTCAGATAAATCTAATTCTTTTTGATTTTTCTTCTTTTCATCTCTGAAATTATTTCTATAATCCCTCTTTGCTTTTTCTGAAAGATTAAAATCATTTAATGCTGTCTCAATTTTTTCTTCTATATCACCACACAATCTTTCAAATGCATATTGTACATCTTCTCCTTCTATTGCTGCTCTTTCTTCCAGAGTTTTTTTTGCTCTTTCTTTTACTGCATTTTGCATTTCATCAGTTATTAATGGAATCCATTCATCTCTTCTTTCACCTTTATATTCTTTAAGAAAACTCTCAGGAAGCTTTGTCCTTGTTCTCTCATTTTCAGGAATTTCATTATTTTCTTCCCAAACTTCATTCCCATTTGCATCTTTTTTTGGGACAGTCCAGGCTATTATCCCTTTTTTTGGATTATATCTAAGGCTGTTTTTTATTAATTCAATATGTTTTTTTGTATAATGTTGAATAAGAATTTTATTTACTTTTTTAATCTCATCACTTACTCCCATTTCTTCATAAGTTAGAGGCCATACTTTTAAATTATAGATTCTTGCAGTAGTTGATCCAGGAACTCCTAACTCATTATTCCATACAGAAACTTGTTCTTCTCTGTCTCCATTGCTTGTCAAAAATGGAATATAATTGTCCCTTAAGAAATTAGCATGGTATATAGACCCGCTGAAATTTGTTCCTGCTGGATATTGCTTTTCCATTTCACTGCTCATCATCTCATCAATAGTTATCTCATATGTTTCATTCCATACTGCAGTTAATTTTCCTATTAAAGATTCATCAAATAATCTTATATTATCAAATATCTTTAGCATTCCTTGTACCTTATCTCCATCACCACCCATTTTTAAAAATCTAAGATCAATATCCTTTGCATCTTCTTTTGGCACTGTTACACTCTCTGCATGGACACCAATCGCATGGCAGTTTTTTATATCTCCTCTTTCTGCATGTCTGCATTTCTTAGCCAACTCTATCAGATGTTTTTCCAGCTCTTTATTATCATAAGCCTCTCTCCTTAACTGATCTGGAATTTTTATTTCTGCGTCTGACTCTCCACTAATCATATTATGTAAATTATCTATCAATCTTTTAACATCAGGAGTGTATCCCATAACAGAATAAGGATTATTTCCTGAAATACATATTACTTCATGCTGCGTTGCTTCTATTGGATTAGTAAAGACTACAGAAATTCCATTAAATCTATCTAATCCAAATGCATAATTTGCCATTAGAGGTGCACAATATGCTATCTCTTCATCTCTTGGCGCATCTCCTTTTCCAACTTTCCCAACAGTAATTAAGACAGCATCTATCTTATTTTCTTTTAAAATATCAGTTAATTTAGTTGGATCATCATTTGCAGGATCATATTGTTCAGGTTTAAATTTATGTTTAACATCATAAAGATTATTAAGGAGATTTTGAAAAGATTCATCATCTTTTGGTTTTCTGCTTAATGCTACTAAACTTTTGACATGATCACTAGTCAGCATTTTTTCTATGAAATTATATCCTAAAGACTTGTCATTGCCTATTCCAATAAGAAGATAATTTAATTTGCCCTCTTTAAATCTCTTAAGTCTCTTAACTTCTTCTTCAAAATCTTCAAAAAGATTACCTACAATTCCATCTAGAGCCTTTTTAGGGCTGCTTGTGTGAGACATTTTATTATTAATTATAATATACTTTTGCCCCTTTTCATTTGCCTCTTTATTCCCTATCTAATGGCTTAGTTATTTATAAAGCTTTCGGATTATTTACCATCACTAAGGGGTAACACATTAAGAGGTTTTTATTATATCAATTGAATATCTGATTACATAGGTAAAAAATCGATTTAAACATGTGTTGTAGTATTAACTACTACACATTTGAACATTATAATTATCCTGCTCCAGCACAGAACATCCAGGGCAATTTGCACAACCCTCTACTTTTGATAGATTTACATTGTTTCTATCAATCAATTCAGAAACCTCTTTATTAACTTGCTCAAATTCAATAGGATTTGATGGATAATTTCTTTTAAGCTTTCCAAATGGCCTGAATGGTTGTATTATAGGCTTGACTCCTAATTCTGTTAGCATTTCTGCATATCTTACTGTTGATTCTGGAGGCTCTAAAAGGCCGTTTATTAATATTGAACAAGCCCCCATATCCTTTTCTTTTGTTATATATTCAAAAGCTCTAATATAATCAGAATAAGGAATCTTTGATTTTTCAGGGCATATAATCCTTCTATATTTATCATCTCCTTGCTCAAGATTCATCATAAATGATGTTGCTCCTGCTTCTGCTAATTCATCTATATATCTTTCACCATTTCCTGAACTAAAATCAGGAGGAGATATCTCAATTTGTATTATTGGCTTTTTGCCAATTACCTTAGCAACCTCTTTGGAGATATTTTTGACAAATGGAATATATCTCTTAAGCCCCCTATCCTCAGTTCTTGTGTTGCCTCCTGTCATAGTCAATCTGTAAGAAGGATCATCTTTGAAAGCAGCAACCGCAACCTCAGTAAAATCCTCAACACTCTTATCTAAATCAACATTTGTATATTCACAAAACAAGCAGGCTTTATCTTCAACCTGATAGCAGCATGGAACTGGAATTGTTCCCATGATGAATTTGCCGCCACCTTCAGCAAGAAATATTGAAGAATATGCTCTTCCATTCTTTGTTTTCTTAGAAACCCATTTATCTGGCTTTGCAAGTTTAGCTTTATCTAAGATATTCCCTTTAAAATATATCTCAATATCATCTGGATTTCCTTCTAATCTTAATGGAGACGCAGCAGTAAAATATTGATTAGGTTCTTTCTCATAAACTACAGAACTTAGGACATTCATTCTTGCATTATTACTTAATTCCAGAGGAATCCCAGTATTCCCTGTTCTTCTTTCTCTTGAAGGGTTAACCATACTTGCTAGTTCATGAACTAAAGGAGAGTCACCAACTCCAAAGCATAATAATATAGATTTTAAGCTTAAAGGACTTCTCTGATCTTTAATAACCTTATCAATAATTCTTGTTTCCCATTCAGTTAATTCTTCAAGGCTTTTCCATTTTTTCATTTTGACTTACACCAAAAATAGAACATTTATATATTACTGTGAATTTCCATTATTAATATGTGTTGTAGCAAACACTACAACACACATTATTATCTATCTTTGTCCATAATAAAGGTAGTAAAATAAAATGAATGAACAAATCCTAAGGGATATCGGATTAAGTATGAATGAATCAAAGGTTTTCTTAGCTTTAGTTGAATTAGGCCAAAATACAGTTGGAAATATTTCTAAAAAATGCAAGGTTCATAGAACTAATGTCTATGACAGCTTAGAAAAATTAAAAGAAAAAGATCTGGTTGTATGTATTGAAAAACAAGGTACTAAATACTTTGACGCAAAAAACCCAAAAGAATTAATAAGTCTTCTTAAGAAAAAAGAGGAAAAACTAAAGCAAATCCTTCCTCAATTTTTACTGGATTATAAGCTTGCTGGCAAAAAAACAGAAGCCCATATATTTGAAGGAATGCAGGCAATG
>JAHWIT010000030.1 GCA_019322455.1 Candidatus Woesearchaeota archaeon | reverse complement strand
TTCCTCTCTCCATTCATGTTTCAATTCACGACGCCTATCACTTATTGGAGTTTCATCAATTAAATCTCCTATTTCTTTGCTAAAAATATGAGCATTATCATAATCTTCACTTTCTGCATATCCTTTCATACTGTCAATGCACTCTTTGATTCTAAAAAGTTTACCTTCTTCATCTAATAATTTCCTTTTTTCTTTTGCTTTGCTATCCGCAGAATCAAAATGAGGATTTACCGGATTTCGAGGCACTTCATTTAATAATATTATTGCATCATCATAATCTTTTTTAGCCATTCCTATTTTCCTTTGATCTATATAATCATTACATCTGTCTAATAATTTTTTAGCTTTTTGAATTTTTATAGACCCATCTAACATTAAATTAAACTGATCATAAGTTGGTTTAACTTGTTCTCTCCATCTCATTTTTTTAACTTTTTTAAATTCTTCTTCAATATCCTTTCTGAGTTCATCAGCATCTTCAATATCACCCCTTAACCAAACATTGCCAGCATCTATTATTTTATCCAGACATTTTTGTGCCTGCCATTTTTCCTTTAATCCAATTCCTCTTATTTTTTGTCTTTCTATTTCCGGATCAGGTCCTTTTCTTAATTGTCTTTCTGCTATACTAGCTATTACATCAACGTCTGCTGGCACTTCATCTTTATTTGCCATAATATTAAGCTGCTTATAATAATTAAGAACTTGTTTTTGATGAAACCTCCTTGTTCTTCCATCAGTGATCCACGAAGCAAGTTCATGGGTTCTTAGTAATTTTTCTATATTTTTGTTTTTTCCTTTTAAGAATTTATATACAGCAATCACACCAGGAAGAGGTGCAGGAATAAGCCAGTCATACCATTTAGGTCCTATTTCTGTATCTTTTAAAACCTTATCTCTTTCTTCTTTTGTGTTATATTTTTTTGACTCAATACGCATCTCAAATTCATGCTTTACCTCTTTCATAGTAGGTCTTTTTTTTGGATCATCCGCATATGTACATTCTCCAATTATATCATTTAAAGTTACAGGAACATTTCCATCTATTTTTCTTGCATCCAATGGATTTTTAACATCTTGAACAGCCTTTATAGTTAATGTAGCATTAGCAGCAGGAAAAGGTGTTTTTCCTGTAGCCAACTTATACATAGTACTTCCAAAAGAATAAACATCTGTTTTTCCAAATAATTCTTTTTCTTCTCTTTTATGGTTTACATTTTCTCCTTTTGCCTGTTGAGGAGACATATAACAAGGTGTACCTTTAATTGTTTCAGCAGCTGTTTCATCAGCTATTTTATCTTCTGTATCTTTAGCAAGTCCAAGATCAGCAAGCCAAGTTTTTCCATTTTTTTCAACAAAAATATTTTTTGGATTAATGTCTCTATGAACTATTCCTTCTTCATGAAGCCCCTCAATAGTTCTTGCTAGTTGGAGCGCAATTTCATCAACTTCATTAATTTGTAATCTTTCTTCTGAGAGATTTCTATGTTCAATATACGGCATGACAATATAAGCTACTTCTTTTGGTCCTATTGATGTTTTTAATATTTGTCTGCCGTAAGATAGAGTTGGTACTATATTTATGCCTTTCTTTTTACTGCATTTCTTCGCAGTTTCTGCTTCTTTTTCAAAGTTTTCAACTTCTTCAGTTATTTCAAGAATCTTTACTGCTAATTGTTTTTTACGTTTTTGAGATATCGCCTTATATACTACTCCCATCCCTCCTTTTCCATGAACTCCAGTTAATTCTATTATATCTTCTAAAGTTTTATTAGGATATTCTATACTACATGGAATGCTTTGACCAGTAAAAGGGAAATCTCTATCTCTTTTAATTACAGTAGAACTTTTCCCATTATCTGTATTAGTTGTCATTTTAATCTATTTTTCTATCCCCTTTACTCCAATATACTGGTTCTAATAATAAGAACTTTATAAAGCTTTTGTTTTTTTATTCACTATCTAGTGATAATTATATTATAGAATAATAAGGTATTATATTTAAATAACCTCTATTTATTTTATCAAAATATGCAAAAATTTGAATGTTTAAAATGTGGTAATTGCTGCAGAAATTTCAAAAAAGAAAATAATTCCAACATAAATCCACCTTATTTTACAGGAAATAAATTATTAGTTTTATCAACTCCAATATTGGTTTTTCAGGATTGGGAAATCTCCTTATTTTCAAAAGAAAACACAATTCCATGTCATGCTTTCTTTGACTTAAAAAATAATCAAACAATTATAATGGATTATACTCTTAATACAGATCATTGTCCTAATTTACTTCAAGACAATAAATGTGATATCTATGAAAAAAGGCCATTAATCTGCAAAGGATTTCCATGCCCATATGCAGACCCAATAGATCTAAAAACAAATAATACTCTAAAATCTTCTTTTGGACATTGCAAAGCAGAACTGCCTATAGATGAACTCCATCAGGAATTAGGCTTTGAAAAAATCAACAATCAATACCAAATAAACTCAAATACATTAAGAAAAAACTTGTTTGCAAGATACAAAGATTCATATATCTACAGATTCATGAACCTAATATTTGGTAAGACTTGTAAGGATTTCTTGGACAAACTAGAAAAAAACAATGAAATCAAATTAACAAAAACAGGATATGATCTAAACCATCTTAAAAAAAGAATACAAAACTCTACTAAAATAGACATCTCTGAACTATATAAACAAAAAACTAATTTAGACCTAAAAGATATCTTATCAAATGAATCCTTCAACAAAATAAAACAAAGAATTCTAAGTCTATAAAACAAAATATAATATAACAGGCAATAATAAACAACCCATCGCGCTGCTTTTCTTCACTCCAGTAAAAGAAGGAATCATTCCAACAGCTGTTGAAACAAACAATACAAACAATCCTAACCAAGAAGAAAAATAAAATACTAAACAAGCAATCAAAACTATAACACAAATACAAAGCAGTTGATAATTAATCTTAGTAATAAACCTAGCAAAAATTCTAGTAATCCCTAAAGCAAGAAAAGTAGCAATCCCCCCTGTAATCAAAGCAGCGCATAAAAAAACAATAATTCCATTTAAATCAATTTCTTTCAAAATCTCAAGCACAGCTAAAACAGCTCCGTTTCTAGCTTTTCCCAAAGCAAATAAAGTAACTAAACTAAAGACAAAATTAACTTTATTTATTCCACCAACTAAAACAATAAAAGAATATTCCTCAATCTTCCGAATTAACTGGCTTCCAATAATTGCTGCTTGTGCAGCTCCTAAACCAGGAAACAAAGCAGTTAAGCTTCCAGAAAATGTTCCAACACTTATAACCTTTAAAACATCCTTTTTATTCATCTTAATCATCTCAGTTATTCTCTGTTTTGGAATTTTAACCTTCTGAAAAAGAGACACAATTAATATAGAAATTCCAAATAACCCGCTTAACATTGGAAATAAAGGCTGCTCTAAATTAGGCATCTCTAAAACAATTATTCCTAATATGCCAGAAAGAAAAAACATAACCATTACCCATAATTTTTTATCTAATCCATTTTCTTTTAAAATCATAAAAACAACAACCATAATCAAGATCCATCCAATAAATGGCTGAATAAAAGAATAAATCAAAGGAACAATAGGAATCAAAAAAGGAATAATAATGACAGTAGAACACAAACAAAGCAGACTTCCAATAGTAGCCAATTTTATTGCTTCATATCCCATTCCTTTAAGCAGTAATTTATGGCCAGGCAAAACAGCAAGAGCAGTATCAGCATCAGGCGCTCCTAAAAACACAGAAGGTATTACATCTAAAAATGTATGTGTAACAGCCATTGCTATAATAAAAACACCAAGCATCAATGGACTAGTAAATCCTAAAAAATAACCAGACAAACTAACAAGCAATAAACTTATCAAATTAATATGTATCCCAGGAATTAAGCCTGTTATAATCCCTGCACAAATCCCGCAAAAAACAGCAACCAATATCTGAATAAACATGAGGCAATCTCCACTCTAACTATCACCTCTTTATTTTAGAACAAAATCTATTTACTCAACATTAATTCTTCCAATAATCTCAGCTTCAGAAATATCTGCAATAACCTCAGCAGTTATTTCTCCTTTCATTGTTCCAGAATAAATATCCTTTACAATATAATTTCCAGATTCTTCAAAAACATAATCCCACCAATTCAACGGAGCAATATTTCCACTTTTTACAATTATATCTTCTTGTTTTGGCCTTTCAATATCAGCAGAATAAATTAAAAGATTATGATTGAAATTTTTATCCTTATTATTCCATCTTATCATAGTTCCTTTTTTAATTATTATTCTATCAGGAACCATAACCTTATCAGATGTTAAATCAACTTCAACAATAGTTAAAACCTCTTCTGTAACAGGCCCAGGCATTTCTTCTAAAACCTCTTCTGTAACAGGCAATTCCTCAGAAGGAATTATCCCATCTTTAGCACATCCAATAATAAAAACAATCAAGAAACAAATTACAACATATCTTATTGATCTCATATAAAACTTACCTTATCTTTTGTTTTATATATTTTTTGTTTTATATCAACTTAATACTATTTGCAATTATTTCTCTTTTTCCTTTATAATCATCTATCTCTCCTTCAATCTCAACATAACTACCTTCATTTAACATAACATCCCTATCTTTAAACAAAATAACAGAAATTTCTTCAGTTTTCATTTCTGAAATCTCTAAAAACACAACCTTATCACTATTAGTAACTCTCTCAATCTTTCCAATTATCTTAATCTCTTTTCCTAGATCTCTCTCACTTATATCACTTATTTTAATCCTATCAATAGAAATACTATCAGAAATAAAATACAATCCAATTAATCCTAAAAAAGAGCATATTAAAGCTATTTTAAATAAAGTTTTTTCCTTCAAATTAACACCCAAAAAAAAATAAAAGAAAAAATCAACCCACAACAGTTACTGTTCCAGAAGTAACTGGATAATTAGTTTTACTAAGCCATTGATATGTGCCTTCTTCCTCAAATATATATTCACATGTTTCTCCTTCTAAAATTACTCCAACATTTATTGGTGTTTCATAAGTATTATCAGCTTTCTTCTTTCTAATCTGTATAACATGTTTAAAATTAGGCATTAAACTAGTGAATTTTACTGTCATGCCTTTTTCAACTACAATATCCTTAGGATCTCCTCTAAAATTCTCAATAACAATCTCTTGATCTTCACTAATAACAACTTCTTCCTCCTCTTCTTCCTCATCAGCATTATCTTCATCAACTAAGTCTTTCATCAATTCAGCAACAAGATCAGCATTAGTTCCAGTTTCTTCATCATATTCTATTATTACAACATCACTATTTTCTTCAGTAGAATCTGATTCTTCACTTTCTTCAGCTGAATCTGAAGATTCATCTCCATCAATATTCTCTACAACATTTTCATCATCTGTTTCCTTGCCGCATCCACTAACTAAAACTAGCAAACAAACCATAATTATAATTTTCAGGTAATCCAATTTCATTTTATATTCCTCCTGTATCAGAATTCCTCTTTTATTTGCTTATGAACAAAAGTAAAAAAATTAAAACAGCCAATACTGAATGGCTGATTAATGATTTTTTTAATACACTATGATGTTTAGGTAATACATTATGAAATGAACAAACATAAATTAAATATACTCCTAATACCAGCATTGTTGAAATAAAATGTACCATTTTATCAAACCCATTAAACCTTAATTATTTATAAATCTATCGTAATTTTTATATAATAGGATATCATAATTTTTTTTGAATGAAAAACATATTAAACTTTAATTCAACAAAAGAAATTAAAGTAGATAAAAAAATTATTAATCAAGTTATTGGCCAGGAATCTGCAGTTCAAGTTATAAAAAAAGCAGCAAAGCAAAGACGTCACGTTCTTTTAATAGGAGAGCCTGGAACAGGAAAAAGCATGTTAGGACTGGCTTTAGCAGAGCTTCTCCCAAAGGAAAAATTAGTAGATATAGTTTCGTTTCCTAATCCTAATGATGAAAATCAGCCATTAATAAGAACAATCCAGGCTGGTAAAGGAAGAGATTTAGTAAAAAGCTCAAAGATTCAATCAATGCAGATGTTTAAAAGCCAAAATCTCATAGTGTTTATTCTTGCTATATTAGCAATGTTAATGCCTTGGTGGATTCGTTCTTATTATAAATCAGATATAATGTTTGCAGCGTTCTTTATTGGAGGAATGTTCTTCTTAGCAGCATTTATGATATTCCTAAACTTCAACAAAAGAATATTTGGAGCAAAAGAAGCACAAGCGCCAAAGTTAATAGTAGACAACTATAATAAAAAACAAGCCCCTTTCTTTGATGCAACAGGAGCTCACGCAGGAGCTTTGCTAGGAGATGTTCTTCATGATCCATTTCAGTCAGGAGGTCTTGGCACTCCAGCGCATGAAAGAGTAGTTGCAGGAATGATACACAAAACAAACAAAGGAGTCCTTTTTATAGACGAAATTGCAACATTACAGCCAGCAACACAGCAGGAGCTTTTAACATCATTACAAGAAGGAAAGTTTGCAATAACAGGCCAGTCAGAAAGATCAGCAGGCGCAATGGTGAGAACAGAGCCAGTTCCATGTAATTTCATTCTTATTGCAGCAGGAAACGTAGAAACACTAAAACATATGCATCCTGCATTAAGATCAAGAATAAGAGGTTATGGATATGAGGTTCATATGCGTGAAACAATGCTTGATACTCCAGAAAATCAGCTTAAGATTGCAAAGTTTATTGCACAAGAAGTTGTTAAAGATCAGAAAATACCTCATTTCAGCAAAGAAGCTGTATTAACTATGATTGAAGAAGCAAGAAGAAGAGCAAATAGGAAAGGGCATTTAACCTTAAGATTAAGGGAATTAGGCGGATTAATAAGAGCTGCAGGAGATATAGCTCTTGAAAAAAATGCTAAACTTGTTAAAAAAGAGCATATCTTAGAATCAAAGAAAATAGCTAGATCTTTAGAACAGCAAATAGCTGATAAATATATTGAGCTAAAAAAAGAATATGAAGTTATAGTTATAGAAGGAAAAAAAATAGGAAGAGTTAATGGCTTAGCTGTTATTGGAGGAGAAGAAGTTTTCTCAGGAATAATCTTGCCAATAGAAGCAGAAGTAACTCCAGGAGGAAAAGAAAAAGAGATAATAGCAACAGGAAAATTAGGAGATATCGCAAAAGAAGCAGTTAAAAATGTTTCAGCTATAATAAAAAAATATTTTGGAGAAGACATAAAAGAAAAATATGATATCTATGTTCAGTTCCTGCAGACATACGAAGGAGTTGAAGGAGATTCAGCATCAATAGCAGTTGCAACAGCAATCATTTCAGCATTAAAAAAAGTGCCTATAAAACAAGATACAGCAATGACTGGTTCTCTCTCAGTAAGAGGAGATGTTCTCCCAATAGGAGGAGTTTCAGCAAAAGTCGAAGCAGCAATTGAAGCAGGAATCAAACAAGTAATTGTTCCAAAATCAAACATAAATGATATTGTATTATCTAAAGAAAAATTAAAAAAAATAAACATTATTCCAGTAGAACATATATCAGAAGTCTTAAAAAATGCATTAGATTGGACTAGAAAAAAAGACATCTTAAAGAAATTCTCTAAGAATAAATAATATATTATACTCTATATATCCCATTTACGAAAACTTTTTAAACAAAATACATTCATTTAGAGATATGATTAAAAACATAAAAGAAGTAAAAGAATGTCCAGAATGTGGAAGTGACAACATTGTACATAATGAAAGAAAACAGCAAGTAATTTGTAAAGCCTGCGGTTTAATCTTTGAGCCACTCCCGCCAGAAGGAGAAGAAAAATTTGAAAAAGCAGCAGGACTTAAAAAATAAAAATATAATTTTATTTTTCTAGATAATTCTATTTTCTCCAATTTACCTTAACTTCATCTGTTCTTTGATAAGGTTTAATCTCTGTCTCATAAATCTTCATTCTTTTTCCAGCTTTATACTCAATTAATCCTTGCCATGCAATCATTGCTCCATTATCAACTAAAAATTCATTTGTAGGAATAAAACACTTAGCACCTCTATCTTTGCACATCTTTTTAGCCATTTCTTGTAATCTAATATTGCAAGCAACTCCTCCTCCTAATAATAATTCCTTTTTTCCACAATGTGCCATTGCTCTTTCACTAACCTCTAACAACATTGCAAATACTGTTTCCTGAACAGAATAAGCAAGATCTTCATGCGTAAATTTCCCAGAATCAACCTTTTGTTTTAAATTTGTTAATAAACCACCAAAACTAACATCCATTCCTTTGACAGAATAAGGCAGTTCAATAAATCTTTTTTTCTTCAAAGAAAGCTCATAAATTTTAGGCCCACCTGGAAATCCTAATCTTATATGTCTTGCAAAGCTATCTAAAAAATTTCCAACACCAATATCTAGTGTTTCCCCAAATATCCTATATTTTCCTCCTTCATAAGCAATAACTTGAGTATTTGCACCAGAAGCATAAAGCAATACAGGATCAGTAGCTCCAGTTAACATCTCTCCAATTGTTAAATGTGCAATACAATGATTTACACCAATAATTGGTTTTTTATTAAGCAAAGATAAA
This sequence comes from Candidatus Woesearchaeota archaeon, assembly GCA_019322455.1. Lineage (GTDB taxonomy): Archaea > Nanobdellota > Nanobdellia > Woesearchaeales > WJKL01 > JAHWIB01. Next base: position 738 of record JAHWIT010000030.1, on the reverse strand, counting down.
TTCCTAGCAGTAAAAGCCCCTATCCTTAAAGTATGCCCTAAACCAGGTGCTTGCGAAAATGCAATCAAATCAATATCTTTAATAGAAAGCCCAGCTTTTTCAAGCGCTTCATTAATAACCTTATCACATACTTTTATATGATGATCAGCAGCTTCAGCAGGGATTATCCCGCCAGATTCTGTTATATAACTATCTTTAATATTAGCAAGCACTTTACCTTCCTCATTTACAATTCCTACTCCAAATGTATGAGCAGTTGATTCAATTCCTAAACATATCATTATCAACAGAGTAAAAACTAGTTCTTTAATAAAGTTTTGAAAGAAAATAGCTTTCGCTAATTCATTTGATTTTTTATCAAAAATAAAAGAAAAAAGATGAAAATACCACACATAGATTAAAGTGTAAGGAATGAACTATTGGAAATCGCATGCTGAATATATCGCCGAAGCTTTATACTTACGCACCGATCCCATCAAACAGATCTTTTATCTGTGTTCTAAGATGTCTCTTTTCAAGGGAGGTTTCGTGCTTAGATGCTTTCAGCACTTATCCTCTAAGGCGTAGCTGCCCGGTTTTACCTTATCAGATATCCGGTAGACCAGAGGCCTCGAACCCTCGTTCCTCTCGTACTGGAGGATCCTTCCTTTCAGACATCAGACATTTCCAGTAGATATTAAACAAACTGCCTCACAGCGTTCTGAACCCAGCTCACGAACCCTTTTAATGGGTGAACAC
>JAHWIT010000029.1 GCA_019322455.1 Candidatus Woesearchaeota archaeon | reverse complement strand
TCATAGTCAATATACTCATTTGTTACAGCAAGACCAATTATTTGTGACAGAAAAAACACAATTGCTAAAATTATAGTTATCTTTAAAGTATGCTTCATGTATTTTAAATTTAGTAAATATTATATAAACTTTGTTATTAGTTTTAGATATGAAAATAGCAAATTCTGTTAAAATAACTGTATTTATCAAAGAGGAAGAAGATTTTGATAAAGTAAAAAGAGCTTTGCTGCAGCTATTTCCATTTAATATAGAAGAAGAGAAAATAGAGTTAAAAGAAAGCAGTGCAACTGGTTTTAATGAAAAAAAGATTAGGGTAATTGAAGTTCTGCTGGAGAAAGACAGACATATTGAAGCTTTTTTGAAAAATATAAATGACAATCTTTCTGAGGAAACAAGAGAATGGCTGTTAAATCAACTGGAACGAAGAATAGATGATGATTGCAATCTTTTTTTAAGGTTAAGCAAAGAAAAGTGGATTGAGGAAAAATATTTGTGGGTTACTGACCAGGGAAATTGCTTTCATATTAAGATAAATGTTGCAGCATTTCCTAAGAAGAAAGAAAATGCTTTGGAAATAATTAGAAACTTATTTAAAGTTCAAGGGTAGAATGTGATAGTATGGCAAACAAAATAATTGATCCATGGGGATCAGAATTAGTAGAGGATTATGAGAAGATTGTAAAAGATTTTGGATTAGAAGTCTTTGACAGCAAATTATTTCCAAAGCCGAATAGGATTATGAAGAGGAATGTGGTTTTTGCTGGAAGAGACTTGAAACAGATAGCTAATGCTATAAAGAGCAAGAAAAGATTCTATGTTTTATCAGGGATAATGCCTACAGCTGAAAAGATTCATTTTGGAAATAAGATGGTTGTTGAGAATATTAGATATTTCCAAGAGCGAGGAGCTGATGCTTATATTCTTGTTGCGGATTTAGAAGCTGCTGCTGCTCGCGGTGTTTCATTAGAAGAAGCTAGAAAGAGGGCAATGAATTTCCATATCCCTGCTTTTATTGCATTAGGGTTGGATCCTAAAAAGACTAAATTCTATTTTCAATCTGAAAATATGAAAGTAACGCATATTGCATCTGAAACTTCTAAAAGGGTTACTGCAAATGAGTTTAAAGCACTCTATGGAAGCTTAGAGCCTGGAAGGATTTATTCTGCTTTTACTCAGGTTGGAGACATACTTTATCCTCAATTAGAAGAAAGAATGCCTGGAATAATTCCTGTGGGAATAGACCAGGATCCTCATATGAGGCTAACGAGAGATATTGTAAGGAGGACAAAACAAAAATATAATTTCTTTTCTCCAAGCAGTATTTATCATAAATATACTCCTTCATTAGATGGAGGATTGAAGATGAGCAAGAGCAAGCCTGAAAGTTTAATAGAGCTGCCAGAAAATGCTAAACAAGCTTGTAAAAAATTAATGAGAGCTAAGACTGGCGGAAGAGATACTTTAGAAGAGCAGAAAAAAATGGGCGGAGAACCTGAGAAATGCATGATATTTGAATTATATAAGCAGCATTTGATTGAGGATGATAAAGAATTGGATAAAGTTTATAAGGATTGTAAAAAAGGAAAGCTGTTGTGCGGAGAAGATAAAAAGAATTGCTGTAAGCTGATGACTAAATTTATGAATGATTTAGTTAAGAAGATTGAAAAAGCACGTAAACAAGTTGATAAATTAAATTTTATAAAATAAGAGGTGGAAAAAATGGGCATTATTAAAAATATATTTGGGAGAGTGGCTCCACTGCCTGGGTCTTTTATGCTGGCAAGTATTGTTGGATTTCTAGCTACAGCATATTTAATAGATGATATATCATGGAAATTTACATTATTGCTGTTTTTTGCAGTGATGTTTATTGCTAGTTTTATATCAATGACAAAGGCGCCTGTTCCGGCTAAGAAATAATTATAATTCAAATTTCTTTTCTTTTTCTTCTATTGCAATAGGAGCTTCTCCACCATGCCATGTAAATCTTGGCTTCATCTGCATCGGATAAAGCTTTTCATTCAAATCATCGAATATGATTGCAGCTCCCTTTACTCTTGGAAGCTTGTTTAATTC
>JAHWIT010000028.1 GCA_019322455.1 Candidatus Woesearchaeota archaeon | reverse complement strand
ATACTGATTTGAATAGAAAAGCTCAGGTTACTGAATCAAATATTGTAAATGAAAGAAAACGATTTATTACAGAGATAAAAACTATTAATTCAGATATTGTTGAATTAAAAAAAGAAATAGAAGGAATGAAAAATAAAATGGATTTAATTGTCAATGAATTACAAAACTTTGCAAGTAAAGATGAAGTTGATGTAATGAAAAAATATATTGAATTTTGGGAGCCTGTAAATTTTGTTACAAGGAATGAAGTAGAAAAGATAATTAAAGAAAAATTAGGGGAAAATTCAAATAAATAAAAAGGTTTATATAATATATTGAAATAAAATACTATAAAAAGGGCAGAGACAAAGGCTATTTAGTCTTTGTCTGGTCTTTTTTATAAACAAAAAGAGTGTGATAGAATGGCTTTATTTGGAAAGAAAAAAACTGCTGCTACACCTAGTGCTCCTGCTACAGGTATTCCAACTGATTTAGTTATACAGATGAGACAACAGGGCTTATCAAATGATCAGATAATTCAAAATTTACAGGGTCAAGGTTATTCTTCTTCTCAAATATTTGATGCTATGAATCAAGCAGATGTTAAAGGTGCTGTAGAAGCAGTGCCTGCTGGGCCATCACCAGAAGCACCACCTGCAGGACCTCCTCCAGCACCAGGAGTTGTTCCTCCTTATCCTCCTGTACAAGAAGCTCCAATGCCTGCTGGTCCTATGCCATCTGGAGCAGAAGCTGAGCGGGAGAGAGTAGAAGAGGTTGCAGAAGCAATAATTGATGAGAAGTGGGATGAATTAATGAAGAGCGTTGATAAAATTATTGCATGGAAGGAGACGACTGAAACAAGAATGATTAAGATAGAACAAGCTATAGAGGATTTAAAAGAAAGATTTGAGGAATTGCATAAAGGTATATTAGCTAAGATAGGAGAATATGATAAAGGTATTAGAGATGTTGGAACAGAGATAAAAGCAATGGAAGGTGTTTTTAAAAAGGTTTTACCTACTTTGACTGAAAATGTTGGACAACTAAGCAGAATAACTAAATCAATGAAAGGTAGAAAAAAGAAATAATTATACTGCTTCTTTTGTTATTAATGCTATTGTGAATAATGCAACAAGGAATAAAAAAAGCAGACCAAGTACTTTTGGATGAAAGAAGATATTAATAACATTTTGTTGGAATGATGCTGTTGCAGTGCTTACTTCTCCTTCTTCAATAGTTATGTTTTCTTCTAATGTATAAGGCAGAAGTTTTTGTCCGTAAACATTTGAAAAAGCAGCTATTACAATTATTAAACTAATTGCTATAAATGTCCATTGAACTACTTTATCAGTTCTTATAACACTGGCAATGTTTTCATCAGAAGCGCCCATTAGTTTGAAAACAGTTAATAGAAGAATAAGAAATACAAAAACTATTACAAACCATGGAGCAGCAAAATTAATTATTGATAGAATATTTTGTGAGAGCAGAACTATAAATGCTAATGCTATAGCTACTAATGCATTGATTGCTTTGTTATCTCCTATTATTTTAATTTTTTGCAAAAGAGCAAAAACAAGGAGGAATATAAGTATAGCTGGAAATATAATTGAAAAATATTCTAATAATCCAATGTCTAGTACTGTGGCCATTTATGCTCCTCCGAACCATTCAAAAAAGTCTTTAAGTTTTTTAGTTGCTTTTTCTGCAGGCCCTCCTGGCTCTCTTGTAATGAACCAGATAATTACTCCAAATACTAAGATAACAACTAACAAAGCGATTGTTTCTTCTCCAAATATATCATAAAGCCAGCCTGATTCCCACCAATTTAGAGCTGATCCAATTATAACAAAGACAGCTATAAAAGAAATAAAGGCTAAAATTCCTGCAATAGATCTTGAGACCCACCTTGGTGTAAATATTCCTGTTAATATTAAAAGCATGATGAATGCTACTGCTACTAAAGATATTTGAGGAATTATTGTGTTTATTATATCTACAACATCTGCTTCTGGTGGATACGTACCAATAACATGAGGGATTACAACACTTAAAGCGACAACTAAGGCTATAACTACATTAAAGTTTTTTTTGCCTTCTCCTAAAATCTTTGTTTTTTGTAATACTGCGAAGACTATTGTAAATATTAAAAGAAATGGAAGCAATATATCAGCTACTCCCCAACTTTCTAGTAATTGTATGAAATAATCCAGGCCATATCCGTATGAGACCATGTTTTAACCTCTTTTATTCTTTTTTTTCAGGTGCTTTTTTTTCACCTTTTGTTATATAAACAATGAAAAGGATAATTGCAATTATCATAATAAGGGATGCTACCCATCTTGTTTCCCAGTATCTTGATAGAAAACTCCATAGAGGAGCTAACCAGTTTAGTGCGTCTAAAAAAACAAATATAATTCCTATAAACATAATAATCATGAATGTTGTTTTCCATCCACCTTGTAAGAATTCTCTTTCTCCTTCTTTTGCAAATGAACCAACAAGCAGCAAGAAGAAAACTGCAAGCAACAGCAATAAAACAATGTTAGCTAATGCTGTATTTATAATTGCAACTAATTTTGTAGATGCCACAACTAAGAATGCAACTACAAATGCAACCATTGCATCAAGGTTTTTTTTAGTGTATTTTTTGCCTTCTATTTCTTCTATTCCTAATATTCTTGTTTTTTCTAGAATTGCAAAAACTATAGTAAATACCAATAGAAAAGGCAAGACAACATCATAAATACCTAATTCATTAAAAAAACCAATAACACCTCTAAATACAGACTCTTCCACCATATACTATTAATTTTGATAATTTATTATATAAACTTTTCTATTCTAAGGGGTTACTTAAAAAAACCATAAATTTAAATAAGTTGATATATAAATCTTTTTTAAAATGCTGAATAAAAAGGACTTTAAGGAAATGAGAATTAAGTTTAATAGTTTTGATGATAATCGAGAGCTTGTTATAAAGAAAAGCAGAGATATTTTGAAGTTAAGCAAACAAATAATTTATTCTGTTCATAGGGATGATTTGAAAGAAGCTGCTAAGTTAGTTAAGAATATTGAGACTGAAAAGAAAAAGGCTGAGGATATAGTAAATAAAAATTCTCAACTGCAATTTGTAGGAGCTTATAGGGTTGCTATTGGAGAATATGTTGAAGCAATGCTTTATTATCATTTTATTAAAAGCAGGAAGATTTTAACTCATAAGTTTTTAAGAGTTACAACTGAGCATTATTTATTAGGATTAATTGATCTGACTGGAGAGCTTGGAAGAAAAGCAGTACAATTAGCTGGTAAAGGAGATTTTAAAAAGGTTGTTTTAATAAAAGAAGCGGTTAATGATATTTATGGAGAATTGCTTAAATTTGATTTTAGGGATTCAGATATGAGAAGGAAATTTGATTCTGTTAAATATGATTTAAAGAAATTAGAGGATTTGGTTCTAGATTTGAAGTTGAAAGGAAAATTATAAAATGGAACTTAAAAGAATAACAAACTTTCTTTTTGAACTTGGAGCATTAAAGCATGTTAAAAGAAGCGGGTGGTGGATAATTAATGTTAAGGATCCTGAGAATGTTGCTGAGCACAGTTTTAGATCAGGGGTTCTTGGTTATTTGTTAGCTAAGCTTGAGAATGTTGATGTGAATAAAGTTTCTATGATATGTTTGTTTAATGATTTGCATGAAGCAAGATTAAATGATTTGCATAAAGTTGGACAAAGATATATTGATTTTAGAAAGGCAGAGACAGCTGCACATAAAGAACAAACTGATAGTTTAGGAAAAATTGGAGAAGAAATATTTTCTTTGCATAAAGAACTTCAAGAACAGAAAACAAAAGAGGCTGTTGTAGCAAGGGATGCTGATTTATTAGAGAATGCTTTTCAAGCAAAAGAATATATTGAGATTGGATATAAGGATGCTCAGAATTGGATTGATAATATTAAAACAATTGTTAAAACAGATTCTGCTAAGAATATGTTGAAGGAAATTGAAAAAACCAGTTCAAATGACTGGTGGAGAAATCTAAAAAAGATAGAAAGCTGAGAAAGATTGTTTTTTTGTTGATTATGTTGCTTATTGCTGGTTGTTCAGTTGAAAAAGAAAAAGTTGGGGTGAAAAAGATGGGAGAGATTTTAGTTATTGTCGCTCAAAAGGATTTTCAGCCTGTTGAATATGGAGATACAAAAGCTGAATTAGAAAAAGCAGGTTATGATATTGATGTTGCTTCTATAAAAACTGATGTAGCTGTTGGAGCAGATAATAGTGAAGTTAAACCAGATGTTGCTGTTAAAGATGCTGATTTAAGTAAATACAAAGCAATTGTTTTGATTGGAGGGCCTGGAGCTCATAAATTAGGAGAATATGATGAAGTTTTAGATTTGATAAAAGAAGCAGATAAACAAGGAAAGGTTGCTGCTGCTATTTGTATTGCTCCAACAATATTAGCTAAAGCTGGTGTTTTAGAGGGCAGAAAGGCAACTGTTTGGAATGGAGATGGAAAACAAGGAGATGTTTTAACTTCGGCTGGGGCTGAATTTATTGATGAATCTGTTGTGCAGGATGGCAAGATTGTAACTGCAAATGGTCCAGCTGCTGCAAAAGATTTTGGAAAGAAAATTGTTGAGGTTCTAGGTTAAGATGATAGATTTTGAAGGGATAAAAATAAAATGGCTTGGTCATGCTGGCTTTAAGATCAAGAAAAAGAAAGTAGTATATATTGACCCTTATCATATTGATGAAACAGAGCAAGCTGATTTAATTTTAATAACACATGAACATTATGATCATTGCAGTCCTGATGATATTAAAAAAATAATTAAAGATGATACTGTTATTATTGGTCCTAAGGATGCTATTATGAAATTAGAACATGGAAATACAATTATTGTTAAGTCAGGAGATAGAAAAGAATTTGATGATATTATTATTGATGTTATTCCTGCTTATAATATTGGAAAGAAATATCATCCTAAAAAAAAGGGATGGGTTGGTTATGTTCTGAATATAAATGGAAAAAGGATTTATCATGCTGGTGATACTGATTTTATTCCTGAGATGGAGAAATTGACAGTGGATGTTGCAATACTGCCTGTTGGCGGAGAATATACAATGAATGCTGAGGAAGCTGCTTTGGCTGCAAATAAGATTAAGCCTATGATTGCTATTCCAATACATTATGGAACAATTGTTGGAAGCAAAGAAGATGCAGAAACTTTTAGCAAACAGTGTGAGTGCGAAGTTAGGATTTTAGGAAAAGGAGATTAATTTTTATATAATTTTAAGAAGTTTTTTCTGAATTTATTGAAATTATTTTCCTTGATTGCTGTTCTTATTTGTTTCATTAAGTTGTTTATGAAATAGATATTGTGATAAGTGCAATATCTTAATCCATTTGGTTCTCCTAGTTTCATTAAATGCCTGATATGAGATCTTGTGTAGTTTTTGCAGATATAGCAATTGCAGTTTTTGTCAATTGGTTTTAAGTCATTTTTGTATTTACTGTTTTTTATTACTAATTTTCCTTTTGATGTGAATAATGTATTATGTCGAGCATTTTGTGTTGGAAAGGTTGAGTCAAAGCAGTCTGCTCCTGCTGCAACTGCATTTATCAGCTGTTTTGGGCAGCCAACACCCATCAAATATCTTGGCTTGTTTTCTGGAAAATGTTTTACCTGAGAATTTATCATTTCATATGTTTGTTTTTCTGGCTCTCCAATTGCTAATCCTCCAAATGCAAATCCATCAAAATTTAGTTTAGAAATAAATTTTGCTGATTTTTCTCTTAAATCTTTATGCAAACCGCCTTGAGCAATTCCAAACAGTAATTGTTTTTTGTTTTTATGATGTTTGATGCATTCTTCTGCCCATTTATGGGTTCTTTTAACTGCTAATTCTATTTCTTTTTTTGATTGAGTATGCAAAGGCATTTCATCCAGAACCATTGCAATATCTGAGTTTAATGTATTTTGTATTTTCATTAATTCTTTTGGTGTTAGTATTTGTTTTTTTCCATCAAAAGGAGATTTTAGAATTAATCCTTTATCTGTACTTTTGATGTAGAATGAATCTTTTATTTTTTGAAATCCTCCTGAATCTGTAAAGATTGCGTTGTGAAAATTCATAAATTTATGAATTCCTCCTGTTTTCTTAATTGTGTTAATTCCTGGCCTTAATGATAGAACAAAGGCATTTGAGATTACTGCTTGGATTCCAATTTCTTCTAAATCTTTTGGATCTAAATATTTTACAGCTGTTTTAGTTGCAACTGGCATGAAGAAAGGTGTTTCTATTTTACAATGTGCTGTTTTTAGGATTCCTGTTCTTGCATTTCCATCTTTAGTTATTATTTTGAACATATTTAGTTAGAAAAATAATAAGATTTATAAAGATTCTTGAAAATAAAATAGTTTATGTTAAGAACAAATACGTGCGGTGAATTAACTAAAAAAGATATTGGAAAAAAGGTAAAATTATGTGGATGGGTTCATTCTATAAGATATCATGGCAATATAACTTTTATTGATCTGAGAGACAGATATGGAATTACTCAGATTACATTTGATGAGAAACATAAAGAACAAGCTTTTAAGATAAAAAAAGAATATGTCTTACAGATTGAAGGAAAAGTCTTAAAAAAACCAGAGCCGAATAAAAGTTTGGATACTGGAGATATTGAAGTTTATGTTGATAAATTTGAAATATTAAATAAAGCAGAACCCTTGCCTATTGCAGAAGGCACTAATATGACTGAAGAAACAAGACTGAAATATAGATTTCTTGATTTAAGAAGACATTCAATGCAGGAAAAACTTCTTGTAAGGCATAAGGCAGCACAAGCTGCAAGAGAATATTTGAATAAAAATAATTTTATGGAGATTGAAACTCCTCTTTTGATCAGAGCGACACCTGAAGGAGCAAGAGACTATGTTGTTCCAAGCAGAGTTAATAAGGGAAAGTTCTATTCTTTGCCTCAAAGCCCGCAGCTTTACAAACAGATTCTAATGGTCAGTGGAATGGATCGATATTATCAATTAGCAAGATGCCTAAGAGACGAAGATCTGAGAGAAGACAGGCAGCCTGAATTTACACAAATAGACATTGAGATGAGTTTTGTTGATGAGGAAGATATCTATAATCTATGTGAAGGATTAATTAAAAGTCTTTGGAAAACAATTGATATAGATTTAAAAATTCCTTTTCCAAGATTGACTTATGAAGAAGCGATGAACAGATTTGGTAGTGACAAGCCAGATATGAGATTTGGATTAGAATTAATAGATGTAACTGAAATTGTAAAGAAATCAGACTTTAAAGTATTTCAAAATGCTGAACAAATAGTATGCATAAATCCTGAAAAGGATTTTTCAAGAAAGGAACTTGATAAATACGGAGATCTTTGTGTAAAAGAAGGAGCAAAAGGCCTGGCTTGGTTAAAGATTACTGAAAAAGGCTTAGAAGGAAGCATTGCGAAATTTATATCAGAAGATGTTCAAAAAGAATTACTAAAAATAACAAAAGCAAAAAAGGGAAGTGTTTTGATGTTTGTTGCAGATAAGAAGAATAAAGCTGCAGAATTTCTTGGGAGTTTAAGGGCAAAACTCGGACAAGATCTTGGACTTATAAAGGAAAAAGATCTGAAATTTGTCTGGATAACAAGATTCCCTTTATTTGAAAATAAAGAAGGTTCTTGGAAACCAATGCATCATATTTTTTCTATGCCTCATGAAGAATTTATCGGAAAGATGAAAAAAGATCCTGCAAAGGTAACTGGAAAACTTTATGACCTTGCTTTGAATGGGACTGAACTTGGAGGAGGGAGCATAAGGATCCATAGAAAAGATATACAAGAAGAGGCTTTGAAGGTTATTGGCATGGATTATAAGGAAGCTGAAAAAAGATTTGGATTTCTGTTGAATGCATTCAAATATGGAGCACCGCCACATGGAGGAATTGCTTTTGGACTTGATAGAATCTGTGCTCTATTAAATGGAATAAAAGATATAAGAGAAGTTATTGCATTTCCTAAGAACAAAAATGCTGAAAGTCCTATGGACGGATGTCCAACTGAGATTGATAAGGAACAATTAGATGAGTTAAATATACAAATCAAGAAATAATCATATTTCTTCTAGAACCATTAGTGTCTGAGTCTTGTCAATGCCTTCTATGTTTCTTAATTTTTCTGTTATGAATTCATTAAGTTTAGGCATTGACTCTGATCTGACCTTGATTATCATATCTGTGCCGCCTGCAACAATATCTGCTGACTCAACTTCATCAAATAACTTTAATTTTTTCCCTATATCATGCTGAGAAATCTTTTTTCCAAGTATACTTTGATTTATTGTTATCAATATATATGCAGTTAATGGTTTTCCAATTTTTTCATGATCAATATTAATTGTATAGTTTTTTATTATTCCTTGTTGTTTTAGTTTTTTGATTCTGTTATGCACTGTTGTTATTGGAATTGCTGTTTTTTTAGAGATTTGGCTAGAAGTAAACTCTGCATTTTTCTTTAGTATATCTAGTATCTTTAAATCTTTTTCATCTAATTGCATATAAATGGAAAATATTTCCATCTTTATAAAGTTTTTGGTTATTTTTAGCAAAAAATACAAAAAAAATGGAGTTATCTTTATATATAACTACCTAATCTTAATCATATCATTATATGGAGGAAAACAAAAATGGAAGGATTAATTTTACCAAAAGGATATGAAAGTTCATTAGATTTGAGAGAGACAGAAAAAGCAATAAAAGATATTAAAGATTATTTTCAAGTAGCGCTTGCTAAAGCTCTTAATCTTGAAAGAGTTTCAGCACCACAATTTGTTAAAAGCGGCTCTGGAGTAAATGATGATCTTAATGGAACTGAAAGAAAAGCTACATTTTTATTAGGCTCAGGAATAAGTGTTGAAGCACTAAACTCATTGGCGAAATGGAAGAGGATGAAACTAAAAGATTATGGATTTAAAGAAGGAGAAGGGCTTTATACTGATATGAATGGGATAAGGGTTGATGATCTTATTGATAATCTTCATTCACATTATGTTGATCAATGGGATTGGGAAAAAGTAATGTCAAAGGGCCAAAGGCATAGGGGATTTCTAGAAGACACAGTAAAAAACATCTATGGGACAATAAAAGAAACAGGAAAGATGGTTGAAGAAAGATATGGGATAGAAGGCGATCTTCCTGAAAATATAACTTTTGTGCATACAGAAGATCTGCAAAAACAATATCCTGATTTGACTCCAAGACAAAGAGAAGATAAAGCTGCAGAAAAATATAGAGCAATATTTATCATAGGCATTGGAGGAAAATTAGCAGATGGCAAGATCCATGATGGAAGAGCTCCTGATTATGACGATTGGACAACTGCTGCAGAAGACGGCAAGAAAGGACTTAATGGAGACATTGTTGTATGGAATCCGTTATTGAAAAGATCTTTTGAATTAAGTTCAATGGGAATAAGAGTTGATCCAGATACAATGGAAGAACAGCTAGAGATAAGAGCTAAGGAAGAAGAAGCAGAAGGCAGATTTGATCTTGCTCAAAGATATAGAAAAAGAAGGGATATGGAATGGCATAAGAGACTGCTTGCAGGAGAATTTCCACAGACTATTGGCGGAGGAATAGGGCAAAGCAGGCTATGTATGTTTTATCTGCAGAAAGCTCACATAGGAGAAGTGCAGGCATGTGAATGGCCAGATGAAATGAAGGAGAAATGCACTGAAGCAGGGATAAGACTCTTATAAATAAAAACATTTTTAAGGTAATCTTTTTTCTTTATTTTATATGAAATATATCTCAATACAAGAAGCAATAGATAAAGGTAAAGGAGAAGTCAGCATAAGGGGCTGGGTTTATAGAGAAAGAGGCAGCTCTAAAATAAAGTTTATTGTACTGAGGGATGCTACAAACATTATTCAGTGTGTTCTTGTAAAACAAGATATAGGGGATGAGAAGTTTAAAATAGCTGACAAGATTCAGATTGAAGCTTCTATGACTCTGACTGGAGAAATAAAAAAAGATGACAGAGCTCCAACTGGTTATGAGATTTTAGTAAAAGATTTTGAAGTTATTGGAGAGTCTGACAAATATCCAATTACAAAAGACCAGTCAGTTGAATTTCTTGCAGAAAAAAGGCATCTTTGGCTAAGAAGCAGAAAGATGACTGCTGTTATGAAGATAAGAAGCACAATTTTTGGTGCTATTGATGAATATTTCAGGAAAGAAGGATTTTATGAATATCATTCTCCTATATTTCAGTCTGTGCAGTGCGAAGGAGGAAGCACTTTATTTGAAGTAAAATATTTTGATAAGAAAGATGTTTTTTTAGCACAGACATGGCAGCTTTATGCTGAACCAGCAATATTTGCTTTGGAGAAGATATATACAATTGCTCCTAGCTTCAGAGCTGAAAAATCAAAGACATCAAGACATCTTACAGAATATTGGCATGCTGAAATGGAAGT
>JAHWIT010000027.1 GCA_019322455.1 Candidatus Woesearchaeota archaeon | reverse complement strand
TCTGTAGCAAAATTTTTTTTTTTTCTTAAGCTTCTCTGTTCTATCCTTAAGCTCTTGTTTAAGTTGCGTTTGAACCTCCAATGCTTCTTTAGGAAAGGGTTTTGTTCCGTCAAACAAAACAGCCTCAGATAGTTTGAATTCTCCTCCACAAGGACATTCTGCATAAAGTTTTGATTCTTTGAGTTTTTTGATGAGTTGTTCTGTTTTAGTCATTCTTTCACAGCCTCGCTATCCTCCCAGCATCTGTTAATTTAATGCCTTCTTCTGTTTCAATATAACCCATATCTTTTAGTTCATCTATATTTCTGTATAACATTGCTCTGGAAAGTTTTATTTTAGCTGCCAGATCAGTTATTGTCTTAAAATTTCCTTTGTCTATGATCTCTAATATCTTTTTCTGACTTTCAGTTAATTTAAAGCTTAATTTGGGAAGATAGACAACAGCTTTTTCATCTTCTTCTGGATTATAGGCAATTTTCTTGATTCTTGCAATCCTTGCATAAGCAGCATATAATAACCCAATTGCCTTTGTTTTTCTGCCGCTTGTAACATTTACATATATAACATCATCTTTATTCTGTGAATCAATTATCTCAACACATTTAGTTGCAACCTCAACAATATCATATACCTTTGTTTTTACAGCTTCAACAGAAATTACCCTTCCAATTGATTCTTTTATCAGTTTCAGGCTCTTCAACTGCTCTCCTGAAGGCTTCTCATCAATAAGCAGAATCAGCTTGTCAGGCCCTAATCTGTTTGCAGCAAGTAAAACAGGATCTGCTGAATACAGTGTTGCTATCAATACCTTTGCCATCTAAACACCTTTTTAATTATAAATGAAATTAATCTTTATAAACCTTTCTATTTATTGTAGAATAATATATAATATTATAGATTATCTATTAAAAAAGAGAAATATTTATAAATAACTAGAATTATATAAGATGAAAGTGGGGTGGGATTTATGAAAAGATGTGATATCTGTGAAAAACCTATTAAAAAATCTCAGGACATTTGTGATGAATGTCTAGAAGATCAGAAAAAAATAAAAAAAATTTACCAAAGAAGAAAACAAAGGAAAGAAAGGAAAAGAGAAATTAAAAGAAACAGACTCACAGAAGCAGACCATTTTATTATAGACAAATATGAAAACTATCTCAGGAAAACATTAGTTATTCTGGCAAACAGAGAGCAAAACCCTGAAAATTTTCATTGGGATGAAGATGATTACAGGATCAATAATGCAAAAAACAAACTTAAGCATGTTATCTATATTGATGAACTCTCATTATTCAAGGATTTTGTTAAGATTGCAGATGAATTTAATATCCCTGATATAAATCCCAAACTTTTCAGGAAAGCCTTAGAAAATATTCAGGGCAGTAATGATTTTCAGGAAGAATCTTTTTTTATTGAAAAAATAAAGATTAGCAAAAAGCCAATATTCAGAGTTTTATTTTAGAAAATGAAAGTGATACCTTTTGTTCATTGGGATGTTACTGTAAAGAAACAAGGCAGGTTGTATTATCTTGCAGAAATAACAACCAATGCAGGAACACATGGAATCTATTTGGATAAAGAGAGGGTTGACAAAGGAGAGATAGAATTAAGGAATAGAAAATGAAAAACATAATAATAAAGTTTTTTACAGGAGCAATTTCAGTTTTATTGTTAACAGGAATTATCTTTTATTTCAAAGAATCTCCGATAAATTGGGCAATATATGCAATCGCTTCAATCAGTGCAATGGAATTAGTTTATGTTGGCTTATTATATTTTCAAAAATATAAGAAAAAAAATGTGAATTATAAAATAACAAAATTAAATAGTTTCTTCATAGCTTTATTATTGAATCCTTTAGTCTTTGTAAGTTATAAGATCACAGAATTCTTGGCTATTTCTGGAATTCCTTGGAAATGGTTAATGTCAACTATCAAAAATGGATTGGCCATTGCTTTAGTAGTTGCAGTTGCTATTGGAGGAATAGCTATGTTTTTTGATATAAACAAGAATATTGCAGAGAGTATATTAAAAGAGAAAAAATAATTTTCTTAGTGTGCCCCAATGTTATTATACGAATTCTCCGGCATTTTTCCATTCTCGGATGTTCTAGCTGATGGAAAAATGCCCATGACCACCAGGCTCCAAATTTTTTCCTTCTAATTCTTAAACTAGAAAAAATTTGGAATTAAAAAGAATTTATTTAAACTTTACTTAAAAACCACTGGACACTTAGCCATAATACTTATAAAGAAATAAAACATTATTTTAATACATGGATAAAGAAAAATTTGTTGAAAGAATAAATGTTATACTTTATGAAACATGTGGTTGCAATAAAAAAGAAGCTATTGAAGTATTAGAAGAATGTTTAAAACAAACCAAGGCCTGTAAAGATTTTCCAAGAGACAGACCAGGAAGAACAAAATTAAGACTGGATTTTGTGGAAAAATGGGCAAAATTTGTTGCAGAACATCCTGATGAAGAATGGAGCAAATTACAGGCAGACTTAATTAATTCTCAATTAGAAAATTCTAAACAAATTAAATTGACAAAAGAACAAGTGGATTATATAAAAGACTAAATTAATTGTTCAAACCTTTCCAGAAATTCTAGTTGTAGCATCCCCCACTACCAAGCTTTATTAACATCCTTTGCCAGTAATATATAGAAGCTTTTTAAACATCTAACTTTTATTAAATAAAATGGCAAGCGCAAAATTTGACTTGGAAAAAAAAGAAATGAATAAAGACTTAGTTTTTGATATTAGAAAAGCTGTTGAAGCAGAAATTGAGTTTGATGTATGCCGTATTGTCACAGCGTTAAATAGAATTAATTTTGTTTACACTACAATGTCCTGCTCAGGCACTCCAAGAGACCATAAAGGAAATTACAGAGGATTAGAAAAAGGAAATTATGGAGTAGAAAAAGGAGGCTACCAAGGATGGGTTTTGTTAAAAGCAGACACAGATCATAAAAGATTTCCAAAATTTAAGAGAAATTTGGAAAAAATCTGCAATGTAGAGCTTAATGAAATAAGTGAATCTCATCTTAGAAGTTTACATAGAACAAATAAAAAACCTATAAAAGACCTAGTACTTCAGGTTTTTGTACCTTCTGAAATTGCAAAAGCAAAAGATCCAGTTTATTTGCCTAACAAATGGAATGAAGTGTACGCTGTTTTAGAATATTATCTTCCAAGCAAAGACCCAATTAAAGACAAGCTTAAGAATTCAACCTAATTCTCTTCAATTTGAAGTTTTTAAAAACATATTTTCCAGTTCTTTAATCATATAATCAGGAGGCATTGAAGTACGTGAAACAATTCTTACATCAGGATTTTTTTGAACATATTCATCAATTCTGGATTTCATTTCTTCTACAAGCTCTTGATATAAACAATTAATATCTTCTTCAGTTTCTTCATAATTCCTATTTTTTAAAAAAGCAGTAAAGTAAATATGTAATTCCATTGGATCCCCTTCACCACTAATACCCTTCTTAACACACTGCCTAAAAGCAATATAACAATTATCTCTACGCAGCATTTCCCATTTTCTCATCTCATCAAAATCATCTTTTGACAGATCTCCCACATCATAATCCTCATAAGATTCACCAATAGGAATTCTCTTTGCTCCATCCTTATCAAAAAACCAAACTTCTTTCATATATTAAAGTAAAAATAGAGTTATTTAAAAATTTTCGGCATTTTCAAATAGAAAAAATTTGGAGTTAAAAAATCCAAATCTATTGATTTTTTTTATCCGGCAAATTTAGGAAAGCAATACTGAGAATTCTTGGTTCTGAAGGCAGTCAGGTAAATTTTCCGAATATTTATAAATGAAATTATATTACTATTGTTGAAGAGGTGATTAATACCTCTGGATTTTTCTGGGGGGAAGTTCCAATATGGATACAAATCTAATATATAAGGGAGATTGCCACGCAGTCTTAAAAAGAGAGTTTCCTATAGGTGATGCTAGGCAGGGTATAGATTTAATTTATTTGGATCCTCCTTTTTCCTTTAAACCCAGATATAAAGTATGGTATGATAAAGAAACCCTGGCAATGTTTGAAGATATGAGAAAGGGAGGGGTAAAACATTTTGCTGCCTGGATGAGAAAAAGGCTTGAACAATGCCGCAGAGTCTTAAAAGAGACTGGTTCTATTTATTTGCATTGTGACTGGCAGTTTGGGCATTATCTAAAAGTTGAAATGGATAATATTTTTGGCAGAAACAATTTCCAGAATGAATTAGTATGGTATTACAGGGGCGGTGGTGTCTCAGGAAAAAGATTTGGAAGAAAACACGACACTATCTTCTTTTATGCCAAATCAGACAAAGGGATTCATACCTTTAATGTAGATGACATTAGGCAGCCTTATTCAGAAGCTGTTTTAGAAAGCGACCCAAGCAGGTATGATAAATCTTACAGAAAGGGCAAGGTATACAGCGGTTATAGGCCAAATCCTTTAGGCAAGCACCCTGACGATGTATTGTTAATTCAGCCTATAATGCCTTCTGACAAAAAGGAAAGGACCGGCTGGCTGACGCAAAAACCAGAATCCTTGCTTGAAGTTATAGTTAAAGCAAGTTCTAATCCTGGCGATGTTATTCTTGATCCTATGTGTGGTTGCGGAACAACAATAGCAGTTGCTCATAAGCTGGGCAGGAAGTGGATTGGAATAGATGTTTCTTCACAAGCATGCAAAGTGATGAAGGAGAGAATGGAAGCTTTGGAAGGTATAGTAGAAGTAGAAGTAAGAGGGCTTCCATTAACTGTCCAGGATTTAAAAAAGCTTAAACCTTTTGAATTTGAAGATTATATATGTGATATGACTAATTCTGAAAGGACAAGACACGTTGCTGATCAGGGTATAGATGGTTATTATTTAGGAGAGAGTCCTTTGCAGATTAAGCAGGGAAAATCAGTTGGAAGGGCAGTAGTCAGCACATTTGTAGGGGATTTATCAAGAATAGGCAAGAGTAAAGGAATTATGATAGGATTTGCATTTTCAAAAGGAGCATATGAAAGAGCCGCAGAAGCAGAAGACGAAGGTTTTCATATTCAATTGATTAAAGTTGATGAATTAGTAAGAAAAGATTATGAGTTGGGAAATTTTGATGATTGAATTAGCAGGATAAATTAATCAGTTATTGAAAATTTTTTCAAACTCTTCTCATGCAGATAGAATTTCTTACCAAACACCAGGAATTATCTTATACTTTACCTTTTTAGTATAATCATTATGCCCTTTAAGCTCTTTCTGTAAAGTTTTATCTTCAAAATAAGTTCTGATTAAAAGCTCTAGAAAAAATTAAAAAAACCTAATTTCAACAATTTTTTAAATAACTTACCTTTTCTAAATTATATGCCTGCAGCCTATTCATTACCAACTAACATCTTAAGCAGAGATATCTATGTTATAGAAGAATATCTTAAATTATACCAAAACATTAGAAAAAGAAAAAAAGCCTCTTATTCAAGAATAAAACTTTCTTTCTCGCAGTTGTTTCATCTGATAAAAACAGGAGAACTCTTGCAAAAACCAGGAAAGCATGAAAAAAGATTTTCAATAACAGAGATAGTTAGAGACCAGATTGAATGCTATGAAGCTAATAACAAAAAAGAATTTCCAGATAAAGTTTTAGAGAAATATGGATTTAAAAGACACAGGCTTAAAATTAATGAACCTGAACTAAGAATAGTTCCTAAAAAACCATATTCAGATGCAGTCCTGGATCCTCTTAGAGCATATTACGCAGAAATAAAAAAATATCCTGTTCTTACAAGAGAAAGAGAAAGGGAATTGATAGAAAGAACTCATCAGGGAGATAAAGAAGCAGAAGAAAAAATGATTTACTGCAATCAAAGACTTGTTGCTTCTATAGCTAGGAAATTCTTATGGTCTGGTTTTGACGTATTAGATCTTATTCAAGCAGGTAATCTAGGTTTACTTAGAGCATTAAAGAAATTTAATACTGATAAAGGCAATAAATTCAGCACCTACGCAACCTTCTGGATAAGACAAAAGATCTGGAGAGAGATAAAACAAAATAAATCAGATATCAGGATTCCTGATTACTTGTATGACTATAGGCGTAAATTTAAAAAAATACAGAGAGATTATCTTTCATCTAGAGGTACACTTCCTACATTAGATGAAATATGCTCAGAAACTGGTTGGAGTAAAGAAGATGCAAAAAGAGTTATTAAAGTATCATTAAGTATAGAGAGCTGCTATAATCTAGAAGGTATCAAAGATCTAGATAAATTACTTACACATGATAAAATAGAAAAAAAACTTTTGATAATTAAGATAAAAGAAATATTCTCTAGTCTTGATGAAAGATCACAAGACATAATAAGAAGAAGATTTGGATTTGATAATCAACGTGGAGAATCCTTAGGAGAAATAGGCAAAACCTATAATATATCAAGAGAAAGAGTAAGGCAGATTGAAGAAGAGTGCCTTGACTTCTTTAGATCAGAATTAGGATTAGAAACAAAAAGAGTAAATTATGTTAGTGGAGTTAAACATTTTAAACCAGAATATGTTGAAGCAAGAAATAAAAGCAGAAGAAAAAGAATAAAGAAGTTAAAATCTAAAAAATCTTAATCTATTGCTTAGTTTCACCAATTATCACATTTAATCCATCATCATATTCCTTTCTATAATCTGGTTCTTCAATACCTAGTTTATCAAGAATACCTGAATAACAATGATAAAATTTTTGTATCTCTGCTTTCGCTCTTATATCAGCATAATATAAATTCTGGCACATAGGAATATTCTCTCTTACACAATCCTCTACGCATTGATTTGTTCTGTTTTGAAAATCTGACAATAAATGAAATCTTTTTATTATATCTGATTCTCTTAAAATAAACCCTAGCTCCTGCCGAGCTGTTGCTGCAATCCTCATATACATCTTGTTTTGTGAAGTTTCCCTTTCCATTTCTTATGCATATATTAAAATGTTATATAAAGATTTTGCTAATATATCACTTTAAATCTTTAGAAAGTTCTTTTAATTTAGGGTATATCTTATTCAGAAAATCAATCACTTTCTTTCCATAATCAGCATCAAAATACTTTC
>JAHWIT010000004.1 GCA_019322455.1 Candidatus Woesearchaeota archaeon | reverse complement strand
GCCAATATAAATGGAAAATTTATTGATAAAGCATTAGATTATGAAAAAAAATTAAGAACCTCTAAGAATATTCCTCAAAAGATTACATTGTCTGACATTCTTAGTAGATAAATTTATATACTCAAAAATAAAAATAGCTTGTAAGAGGTGGTATTTTATGGCAAAAAAAGAGGTTAAAGGAGATTGCTGTGCAATCTGTGACACAGGAATCTGCAAAGGATGCTCATTAGTAGCATTAATTGTAGGTGTCTTATTCTTGCTGCAAGATCTAGGAATATGGTATTTCTGGAATATCAGCTGGTACACAATAGGATTTCTATTACTAGGTGCAGGATTCTTAATAGGACTAATTAAAAAGAAATAATTTTTTTTATGCTCAAAAAAATCTAAAAGATTTTTTTGGCATCCTAAAAATCCTTAATTGGATTTTTATGATTTTATTTTTCTTACTATGCCTTTCTCAGCATCAACTTCAACTAAATCTCCATCTTTCAGAACTTTAGAAGCAATTTTTGTTCCCATTACACAAGGAATTTTTAATTCTCTTGCAATTGTTGCTGCATGACAAAGAATTCCTCCTTCATCTGTTACTATTCCAGCAGCCTTTGAAATTAAGTGAGCGTCTGTAGGCATAGTGTTGCTTGCAACAATAATATTTTCTCTGTTTATCTCTCCTTCTTTATTTGTGCTTAAATTCCTAACAATGCCTGTTATTTTTCCAGGATGGGCAGTGTGCCCTTTAAATTCAGATATATCATTAGAAACTCTGAATAGATCATTAACCTGTTCAATAATTGATTGGTCAGTTATTACCTGTTCTTTTTGATCATGGCCAGTAAAAAGATAAATATATCCTTTAGTTCTTTTTTCTAATTCTTTGATATCAACTTTTCCTTTTTCTAAAAATTCTTTTAACTCACTCTTTGTCATATACTTCAATAAACCCCCATCAAAACCAAGCTTTTTTCCTAATTCTTCTGTTTTTGTTGCTACTATATCTTCTATTTTGATATAAATCTTTGATATATCATCTCTTTCAATAGATAATTTTTCAATAATCTCTTTTGTAAGTTTACCTTTGCTTTCATTATTCCCAATATATCTCATTAACGAATTATAAATTTCAAAATAAGCCCAATAATCAGAATATATGTCTGTTATAATTTTAAGTGCTTCTTTAGGTTCCAAACCAGAGACCAATTCTATTTTATCTTTTAATTTTTCAAAAAATTCTTTTGCTTTTGGAATCTTAACATTAAAAAGCTGATCAAAATCTGAATATATTACTTTTTCAACTTCTTGAGAACATTCTTTAGCATTCAATAATACATTTATTTTATTTTTGCTGCCGATAGCACCAACTGCTCTGTAAAAAGTCCCATAAATCTTCTTTGCTAAAAAAGTGTATGCTGGACCGATAAAACTCAAAGGAAATAAAGGGAAATCTCTTGAAATGTTGCTTGTCAAACCATATTCTTTAATTAATCTGACAATTTCATTCATTTTAATTTTTTCTAGAGATTTCATATTGACCTTATAATTTATTCATATTTATAATATTTCCCTTAAATCTCTAATTAACTTAATTCCTTTTCTTAAATCTTGTTTTCTTTCTTGTCCTCTATCAATATAAAATACATCAACTTTTGTAATAGGAAATGCTTCTCTACAGGCATTTGTTTCTCTTGGATCATCTGATGTATATGCTGCAAATGATTCTCTTGCTGGAATCATAACTTCTTTCTCTAATGCTAAATAACAGCCTGGGTTTGATTTATCTTTTACACTTAAATCTACAACTGATGAATTAATTCCTATTAATAATGTATCTAAACCAGCCTGTTTATATATTTCCCTTGTTAAATTTGAATCTGCTTTTGATAATATTCTTGAATAAAATCCTTTGTTTTGGATTATTTCAAATGTAGGCTGGACATCAGGATAAAAAGATACAACGTATAGATCATCTCTAAGTAATTGAGTCATTATTGGCCCTGATCTTTTAAGATATTCTCTATATTCATCACTATGAACATCATTTTGTGATAATGCTTTTAATTGCTCTAGTTCTTGTTTTGAAATATATCTCTCTCCAAATTCCCATGATTTTTCTTTTAGCTCTGAAACAGCTTCTTCAGGGATTGTTGTTCCTCTAGTATCAAAGACAAATGTTTGTTTTAAATTAGGTTTGTTTTTACTCATCTTCTCCCACCTCTTTCACAACATCCAATGTCATCTTTACAACTGTTCCTGGTTTTAACTCTGATTCAAGCAATCTAGGTATAACAACAATTGCTTGTTTTCCATGCTTTGCTATCTTCTTTGTTATCACAAATGATTTCATTTTAAAACTCATCACCTAAAATAATTTGTTTTTTAGGATTTTGCATAAATCCTCTTCTGATATGTAAAACCTCATTAACTCTTTTTATCAAATCATCTCTTGGCTTTGCATCATAATCACTAATGCTTTTTGCGCTTAATTCAGCAGATCTTCGCAAGGCAGCGCCTCCAACAGCAAGTGCTTCTTCAATTTCATCAAACTCAGAAGTTATAATTATATCTCTTTGGCCTAATTCTTTAGCCCATGAATATAATTGGTCAAAATATTCAATTGCAGTAACATAATCTGCTACAAGAGATGAAAATTCTTTTTTATTCTTGTATACAAATTTTCCTCTTAATAGATTTTCTTCTTCCATTTTAATCTACTCTGCCCTCCAAATCAGAAACAATCTCTTTGTCTGGGTCAGATACAATCTCTCTTAATTCATCGACTCTTCTTCGCAAGATTTGTCTTTCTAAATTTAATCTAGAAATTATAGCAGGATATTTTAGTCCATAATTCTTTTTTAGAGAATTCAAGTATTCAAGGGTTAATATTCCTAATCTGATTGAACGAACTGTATCATCAAATTGACTTCTAGTAATCACATTATTATGTTTATAATTTACTATATTTCTATAAGAATCACGGAATAATCTACGGCATGTTTTATAAGCTCTCTTATTTTGAAGATATCTTATACAATAATTTTTCAAATCATCAGATTTATCCATTTTCCTATACACCAAATATGTATATTTTATACATAAAAACAAAGAAGTTCTTTATAAAGCTTATGTATTTTAACTACTAATAAGTAATAATAATTATCTACTTCAAAACAATAATATTTCCTCTTCCCTTCTTAATCTTCTTAATAATTCCTTTATGCTCTAACTCAGAAATAATCAGACTAATCTTTGCTTCAGAACTAGGAAATTTATCTCTTATCTCTTTTTGAGTTGTTCTCCCACCTTGCTGCTTAATAAAATCAAGCACCTTTTTAGATTCAGCAACAACCTCTTTTGACTGCATTGTTTCTTCAATATCCTTTTTAATCTTAACAAGAAACCTTTTGTATTTAAGATAAGCAAAAACAGATAATCCAATTGCAAATATAAAAAATACTCCCCCAATTATATAATTAACATAACTTACTTCTTCTAAAGGATCAACAACCTCAATATCTGTCTCTCCCAATAACTCTTCCTCTTCTTCAAAACTTGGAAACAAAATCAAATCAACAACATAATCTCCTTCATCCTTTATAGAAACAGATTCAGTTG